>DOKQ01000043.1 GCA_003510215.1 Erysipelotrichaceae bacterium | reverse complement strand
GTCAGGTTATTTTTTAGTGGAAGTCCGATGGACAATCCGATAATCCCCAAAGTAATACTCTGGTTCGGTTTTCTTATCTGATATCTTTCGTAACAAATATTCCATAGCTTTACTTCCCAAATCAAAACTGTTAAGTTCCACCGTCGTAATCATCGGTGTCGAAATGATGGAATAATCTGTATTGTCAAAGCCTGTGACCATGGCATCTTCAGGAATGGATTTTCCACGAACCAGCAGTTCGTCAATGATCCCTGCAGCTAGCATATCAGAAGTTGAGAAGAAAGCTGTAATTTCCGGATGTTTGTTTAGAAGATATTCTGCCTGTGCTTTAGCTTCACTAAACCCAAAGAGAACCTCCGTTGGATAGACGCTATAAAGCGGAAGTTGCTTCTGTTGAAGGGATTCCACGTAAGCTCTGAATTTTTCCTGAGCAGAGATAATGCTGCTTGAACCTGTATGCACAAAGCCGATATGTTTGTGTCCGGCATCAAGAAGGATGTTCATCATATCCGTGGATGCTTTGTAAAAGTCAATACTGAAATAGGCACTTGAGCAGTCATGATAATACTCAACAACCTGAGCGATAGGATAGTGTTTTTCCAACCATTCCATATCCTTGACGGAGGTGGTATTTGAGATGAAAATCGCTCCATCCACCAGATGATTTTTAAGCATGTTTAAATAGTGCTGTTCACGGTCCAAATCACCATAGGTATTGCATATAATTACATTATACTGATGTTGGTGAGCGACTTCTTCAATCCCCTGAATAATCTTGGAAAAGAAGGGGTTGTCAACGCTGTGAAGTAATACAAGAATCAGCTGGGTTGATTCCTTTCTCAGCATTTTTCCTAAGGCATTGGGTTGATAATTTAAGCGTTCAATAGCATCGTTGACGCGTTGTCTTGTATCATCACTGACATAAGCAGAATTGTTTATGACCCGTGAAACTGTGGCAACACTCACTTTGGCTAAAAGCGCTACTTGTTCGATTGTTGGCATCCGATTCCTCCTTTATTAGGCTAATTATATCACAAAAGGTCTTTGTAATCGATTTCATTTGAAAGATTTTGACATAAGTAACCGCTTTCATTATACTGAAGGTATGAGGAGACATAGGAGGTAAATATGAAAAAATTACTCATCTTCATCGCATCTTTGTTTCTAGTCTTTTCCTTAGGCGCGTGCGGACCTAAAGAAGAGAAACAAGTAGAGATCACATTTAAGCAAAACAAACCAGAAATTGACGGTCAACTTCAAGCATATGCACGAGCTTATGAAGAAGCTACCGGAGTTAAGGTAAATGTTGTTTCGTGTGGTGGTAGTAGCTGTAGTTTAGGTGATATGCTTCGCTCAGATTATGCAGCGGGTCAGCTCCCTGAAATCTTCCCAATCGATGGCATCGAGTCCTACAATGAATGGGATACAGTCATCGCGGATTTGTCTGGGGAAACCTGGGTAAAAGATACAGAACTTGGCTTTACCGTAGACGGGAAAATCGTTGGATTCCCAGTAAATATCGAAGGTTGGGGTATGGCGTATAATGCGGATCTTCTAGCTCAAGCTGAAATCGATCCAACCACACTCACCAACTACGACGCATATGTAGCCGCATTTGAAAAACTGGATGGTATGAAAGCTGAACTGGGTATCGACTCCGTTGTATCCATGGCAGCAGGTCCTGGTATGTACTGGGTAACAGCTCACCATAATTTCAATAGCTTACTATCCAATGGATTGCCTTATGGTGATTTAAGTGTTGTCAACGCGCTTTTGGCAGGTAACATTGATGATACCCGCTTAAGTGAGTATGCGGATTGGGTCAACTTGTTGTTCCAATATGCAGATCGCACCGTTTTAACCACAGGTAACTACGATTCACAAGTAGGAGCCTTCCTAAATCAAAAGGCTGTCTTCATTCACCAAGGTAACTGGATTGATGGAAACTTAACATCTGCCACATTTAACATGGCGTTTGCTCCTCATGGTTCATCCAAATCCAACACCGATGGTATCTTCGTTGGCGCTCCAGCTTGGTATGTCATTAATAAAGAAGCTCCAAATGCTGAAGCCGCAAAGGATTTCCTAGATTTTATGGTTTATAATGAGCTTGGTCACAAGTATATGGTTGAAGAGGCGGGTATGATTCCTGCGTTCACCAATATTACGTTGAAACCTAAAGGCAAACTATCTCAATCCGTGATGGAATGGAACCAAGCAGGTAAGATTTATACCTGGAACCAGTATAATTTCTCTGGTGACTTCCGTGACAACACACTGGGTCCTATTTACAATCAGCTTGCTAGCGGTAGTGCTACAGTTGAGCAGTTTAAAGACCTATTCAAACAAGCGTTACTCGATAACGCAAACTAGTTGTGGTGTAGGGTGGGTTTTAAACCCGCCCTTTTTTTAAAAAAGGGGAGGTTAATTATGGATAAAGACAAGAGAATGCAGAAACTGGTTTTCTGGTTATTCTTGATTCCAGCCTTAGGATCATTCGCAATGGTCCAAATTATTCCTTTTGTCATCGGACTTTATTATTCATTTACCGACTGGTCCGCAACAGCACAACCAGTGATCAGCTTTGTCGGTTTAAAGAACTACTCAGATGCCTTTAAGGATATTACATTTCTGTATTCAACGATCATCACAACGATATATACCGTCGCTAATATCATCCTGGTCAATATCGTTTCATTCGCTTTAGCACTTCTGGTAACAACTCAAATAAAAGGCCGTAATTTTTATCGGGCTGGTTTTTTTCTACCCAACGTCATCGGTGGGATTATTTTAGGATATATATGGCAATTTATCTTTAATCAGTTTATTCCACGTGTTTCCTCGCTGTGGGGAATTACCTATCTGGCAGATAATCTGATGCTCGCGGATTCTCGAACGGCTTTGCTTGCCCTTGTCATCGTGTCTACGTGGCAATATGCAGGATATATCATGATGATCTATGTGGCAGCACTTCAAAATGTTCCAAGAGATCTGATTGAGGCAGCACAAATTGATGGAGCATCCCCGTGGCAACGATTTAAAACGATAACCATTCCGATGGTTCGTCCAGCCTTTACGATTACCCTGTTTTTAACTTTGGTCAACTCGTTTAAACAGTTTGATGTAAATACATCTTTGACAGGTGTTGGTCCTTCGACGATGTTTATGGGTCGGGCAATTAATGGGACTACTCTTTTGGCCATGAACATCTCAAATACGTCACTGGTACTAAGAAATACAGCGATGGCGCAGGCGAAAGCCATCATCTTCTTTGTTGTACTTGTGGTATTCTCTCTTCTTCAAGTGTACTTTTCAAAACGTAAGGAGGTTGAACTATGACAAACAAGAAAGTCGCTCTGGTATTACTGGAAATTCTGGCTCTATCGTTAGTAGTGTTCTTTATGATTCCTCTTGCGCTAGTTATTTTCAATTCTGCGAAAGGAAATGTGGAAATCATTACATCACCCTTGTCACTTCCGGAAAACTGGGGGAATCTTTGGGTGAACATTCAAAGTATCTGGAATAATCCAAATATTCGTTATTCTCAGGCATTGTTCAACTCAACCTTTATTACGTTCTTCTCATTAATGGCAATCACCATCTCCTCCGCGATGGCAGCTTGGGTACTGGTTCGAACAAAGACGAAAATGTCAATGTTTATATTCATGCTCTTTGTGGCTGCTATGGTCATTCCATTTCAGGTAGTCATGTTTCCTTTGGTGAGATGGTTTGGTATTGTTCAACGTACGACGGGTCTTCCCATGCTTCGAAGCTATTTCGGCATCATCATCGCCTATATGGGATTTGGAAGTTCTTTATCTATTTTCCTATTTCATGGATTTATCAAATCAATTCCTTTGGATATTGAGGAAGCTGCCTACATTGATGGTTGTAGTAAGTTTAAAACATTTTTCCTTGTTGTATTACCCATCTTAAAACCAATTTATGTCACTGTACTGATTCTCAATGGGATTTGGATATGGAATGACTTTCTACTTCCAATGCTCATTTTGGGAAAGGGAACACCGGTTCAGACGATTCCGTTGGCAGTAAACAATTTTGCGGGTGCATTTGTCACTTCGTATGACTTACTGATGACAGCCATTCTGATGGCGTTGGTTCCGATTAT
>DOKQ01000064.1 GCA_003510215.1 Erysipelotrichaceae bacterium | reverse complement strand
ACTGAAGCTAGATGCATTCCACAAACCCCCTTGTCCAAAGACAATCCGCACAGGACGGATATTGTCCTTTACAGTCACAAAGTGAGTCATTAATATAATCACACGAATCCACAAGATCGCAGTCAGGACACGAAGGGAATCGGTTGGCATAGTTCTGATTTCTTAAATCCACATAGCCACGACTTTGATAGATTTCTTCCAGGGTTTGATTCAATACATTCCCATAGTAGAACTCATAAACTTGCTTTCTTCGGCCAAACACATATTCGATAGAGGGATGGGCAAATCGGTAACATGGAGCGACATCCCCATTTGCCGTGATGGTTGTTGTTCCATCCTCCACAAAGTAACACTTTCTTTCTGTTTTCAACTCAATGTTAGGAAATTTTATCTGAATTTGATGGCGCATACTCGCGTTCAACCACTCATTTTTTAGATCGTGGAGTCGTTGATTGTGATATTTTGTATATACAATCAGGTCCTTATCTTCTTCACTTTGCGGAAGAAGATTAGATAAGATGAGTTTCATAAATTTCATTCGTTGAAGATAAGGAAAAAGTGGTGTCACATCCTCAATGTTCCAGGTACTTAGCACAAGTTGCGCGACTAAAAACGGTCGGTTTCGGTGATACTCTTCCTTTTTACGATTTAATCTTGCCACATTCTTCTCTAATCGGCTAAAGTCAAACTCGCGAATCTTAAAGAAGGTTTCAGGTAACCCATCTACTGAAATGATTACTCGTTCAAATCGTTTTGCAAGCAGATCCACAACCTCATCCGACCACAAGAAAGCATTTGTCGTAATGGATAACTTTACATCCGGAAGTGAATGAACATACTCAATAAACTTTGGATGAGTCGTGGGTTCTCCAATCCCTCCGATGACGATTTCTGCAAGTGTTTCACTCGCATGCAAACTTGCATTTACCTGATTAAACACATCATCTTTCATGACTATTAATGGCATATGCCAATTTTTTCTAAAACAAGTAACACAGTTCAGATTACACTGCTGTGTGAGTTCTAAATACACTTTTTTTACATGTGGAACAAGATTCATGGTAGTCTCCTTGCAAAAAGACACACCAGGCGGTGTGTCAGTCTCCGTTTTTATTTCGGATGAATACGTGTTTAATATTCGTACGCCCTTTTCGCCGCTCATCGATTTCAAAGACCTTTAGATGTTTAATTAAAAGATTCAGTTTCATAAATCCATAGTTCCGAGGGTCAAAATCAGGACGTTTTTTCATGATAAGACTGCCCACTTCACCAAGATAAGCCCAACCACTATCATCAGCCACATCATTAATGGCTTCCGCAATCAGCTTTGTCACTTGTGCACGAGTCTTATCAGACATCTTCGGTTGATTTGCACTTTCTTCTTTAATATACTCCGCATCAATAATTTCAATATAAATAAACTTATCGCACGCAACGATAAACGGATTAGGTGTTTTCTTTTCTCCAATACCAAATACTTTCTTTCCACCTTCACGCAAACGAATCGCTAAACGGGTAAAGTCAGAATCTGATGATACCAGACAGAATCCATCGATATTTTTTGAGTACAAAACATCCATGGCATCAATAATCATCGCACTGTCTGTTGCATTCTTCCCGGTAGTATAACCATATTGCTGGATTGGGGTAATGGCGTTTTCCAAAAGAACAGGCTTCCAACCTGATAAATTCGGCTTTGTCCAGTCGCCATAAATTCGTTTAATTACAGGTGTACCATAACGAGCTACCTCAGCTATAATCCCTGCAATACTTTTATAAGGGACATTGTCTGCGTCTATGAGTACCGCAAACCGTAATTCTTCATTAATTTCCATGTTTGTCTCCGATTTCTACTCTCATTGTCATATAAAGTCGGCGATGTGTCAAATACTATTTTGAAAGAAAGTCAATCGCACATTGAGCCATTCCCATAGCCAAAGGTTTCAAATTGGCATCATCCCACTGAAATTGCGGATGATGATGATTTACAGGATGGTTCAGATCTTTGGAAATGCCCAAATAGATAAACGCAGAAGGAACACGTTGTGCAACGAAAGCAAAATCTTCCCCGCCCATGCTTGGATGCACGAGTGGAATTATGTTTTCATCACCTAATACCTTACCGAATGCTGTTTTGGCAATATCTACCATCATTGAGTCATTGATTAGTACCGGATACTTGGGAACATACGTAAACTCTGCTTTAGCACCCATGGATTCTGCAGTCGACTCTGCAATTCGTTGAATTTGCTTATGGACAAACTCTCGGTGTTCAACACTTAATGTTCGGATGGTTCCACTTAATGTAACTTCACTTGGAATTACATTGAAGGCACTACCGCCATGGATACTTCCAAAACTGACAACCACGGATTCCAATGGATTGATTTGTCTACTTACAATACTTTGAACCTGCATAACAATGGATGATGCGATGACAATGGGATCGACACACATGTGAGGCATGGCACCATGACCACCCTTGCCAACAACCTTGATGAAAAACGCATCTGGTGCTGCCATTTGCGCTCCTTCTTTAATTGTCATCGTCCCTTCTAAACCACTTCCCCACAAATGAGTACCAAATGCTCCATCAACGCCCTCAAGAACACCCTCCTCGATCATAGGTAAGGCACCCCCAAGTTCCTCTTCCGCCGGTTGGAACATCAGAACCACTTTCCCTACAAACTGATCCTTCATTTCGTTAAGTATCGCACCCGCAAAGGCTAAGCCCGAGGTATGACCATCGTGGCCACAAGCATGCATGCGGTTGATGACTTTTGAAACAATGGGGTTGCCAGGATCTTCGTTCATAACCAAAGCATCCATATCTCCACGTAACAA
>DOKQ01000147.1 GCA_003510215.1 Erysipelotrichaceae bacterium | reverse complement strand
AAAACATCAACGATTCTAGCATTTGGTAACGAAGCACCCATATGGTTCACTGTGATAAACCAAGTAATGTAGGCAACGGTTTTTTCAATACCATCAACTGTTTCTGTTTTGTACTCTATAAGCCCCGCCTGTTTTTCAATCCAACGATTATCATACGAGACAGCATCGGATATGACTAACTTCTCAACATCATCTTTATACAATCTTGCAACATTCGTCGTTGTTTTTGTGCCATTCGTCACAAAATCTTCCGCTATTTTTGTCGTAAAGAACACAAACACGGGAGACAATGTTCCTTCAGGCAACATCAGAGAGTACTTTTCACCCTCTTTTATAATCAAACTCGAGTCTATTTTTGTCGCACTTGAACGATCATTCGTTGATCCGATATAAAAGTCATATTGAGATGGATCTGCCGATACCAGTAACCCAACATTCTCTAGATCATCCACAAGTTTGTATCCAGCCAAGCTGACATGCTGATCACCTTGTTTTACCTCAACACGAAGGGTCCAATCGATTTCATCTCCTCGTTTGACACCCGTTTTTTGCCCAGAATAGATACGTTCAATCGCAGGAACCTTCACAGTAAACGTTTTTCCTAAAATCGTCACGGTGTAATTTTGATCTTCGAGTCCCTGATCATTACCGACATATTCAAGATTTGCATTTAATCGTGCAGTCACTTCACTAAAACTACCATCAAACACTTCATCTTCACCATCGAAAACAACTCTTATCTGAGTTTTTCTACCATCATCTATGGGTGAAAGTTCCACAGTGCCAAGTTTGATACCATTAAATACGAGATCAAGCACCGAAGCACCTCCAACCAAGGCAAAGTCATCGATGATAAACTGAGCAAAATCGCCTTTTTGAACATAACTTGTTGGTTCTGGTGTATCTCCTAAAACAGGAACACCAAATGAGAAGGCAATACTAAAAGGATCCGAGGTCAACACACTTCCCTCCTCAAGTACCTGTCCTCCTTGCGTTATGCTAAACTCAAAGTCAGTTAGAAGATTGGATACATCATTTCCTGATGCATCAGCTAATACCATACTCGGATCAGTTTGAACTGACCCGATAAGCAACGACACCAGTAAAAGCAAAATACGTAAGTTTCTAAACATTTTTTTACTACTTGACATTCAATTACACCCTTTCTTAATTCTGGTTAACGCAACATTTCATCAATATTTGCTACTAAAAACATGCAAAGACATGTTCCTTTGAACCATATGTATGTTCAAATTTCATCTAGTCTACCAAAGTCCAATTATCATGCACTAATAAAAACCTATGTAATCAAAACACAGGTTCTTATAATTATAAATGATAATTAATATCAATAGTATGACAAATCCCGATATAAATGCTACGTATTGTCAGACAGAGGTAAGTGATAAATGATGTTTCTTCCGATATTCATTGGGAGTCATGCCAAACTTATCTTTGAACACCTGATAGAAAAACTGAACATTCGAGTATCCGACACTTGATACAATATCGTGAATGGACATATCCGTTTCCTTCAGTTTAGTTATAGCTAGCTGAACTCGAATCTCTTTCAAGAGATCTGAATAGGTTGCACCTGTAATTTCCTTAATGATGCGATTCAAATAGTCCTCTGTATACCCAAGGCATACACTCATATCTGATAACCTAGCATCCACGTGATGCACAAAAAGATACCTCTGAATCTCATCAAAGATAATTTCTTTCTGACGATGACTTTCACAACACTCGTGATTGTACTCACCCTGATCGATAAACTTAGTAATTCTTTTAGCAAATCCTTCGAGAATCAACTCATACCCTTCATTCTTCTGGTCCAACTCCGTATAATACTTTAACAAGAAGCTTTCAAACTCATGACACTGATTGGATAGATCAAATGTCAGGTAATCACCCTGTGACTTCTTCCCAATACTTGCCACAGTGAGAAATCGCTTGAATTTCGAGGAAAGATTCATGGTCATGGCAATCATCCGAAACATCTCCAATGTAATCCCTAAAAAAACAACCTTAGCCTCTTTATAATTGATAAACTCACAATGCAACGTATGCAAATCAAGTAGGATTGCATGATGCTCTTTTAAAACCTCAATCTTATTCTCAATCTTAAGTTTCAACTCACCCTCAACGACATAACAAAGCTCGATGTGTGAGTTGGTGTGATAGGGCATAGCAATCCCTTCAGCTGAGTTTAAGTATCGATCTCGATATTTAAGATCCATTATCTGATGGAGATGATTTTTGTCTGGAAATCGGATAGATAAAATATCATTTGAACGATGCATGTAGGTAACAATGACTTGAAACAACCCATCTACCATGTTCCAACGAGTGAAAAACATCGGGTCAGTAATGGCTAGTTTCCCATCATAACTAATTTGAATATCATAGTTTTGCTCATCAAATGTGAGAATCCGATCTGTGATTTGATAGACCGGTAGATTTTTAAACTCTTGGAATAAGTTTTTCATCTTTATCTCCCCCTTTGGATTTCCTCCAATTATTACTTTTAAATATAGCATAATTAGAAACCTTTTTCAATAGCAAACCCAACAGATCAGTAAATCAGTTAAAGAATCAACTCAAAAGCACAAAAGGCCGTTTCCGGCCTTTTGACTAAATTAGATCTTCGTCTACAATTGGATTTTCTTTTTTACTCATCAGACTTTGGATAAAGGACTTAATATCAATCCCCATACCTTCCGTTAGTCCATCTGAAATCTGTGTGGTAGCCTTAACAATATCTCCAATCAGTTTGGAATTTTGAGCATCACCGTACATCGTAATTTTATCCACATTGGCTAAAGGAGTTGCCACATTTGCCGCAATTTCCGGTAATTTATTAAAGTACATCTCAAGAATCGCAGCTTCACCATATTTCTTCATGGCTTCCGCCTTCGCATTAATCCCCTCAGCTTCCGCAAGTGCTTTGGCACGAATCGCTTCAGCCTCCGCTTTCCCTAACTGCAGAATTCCTTCAGCTTCTTTCTGCTTTTCAATCAGACGTGCTTCTGCCTCTTT
>DOKQ01000072.1 GCA_003510215.1 Erysipelotrichaceae bacterium | reverse complement strand
GGAATCGCAGCTGTCGCAACAGATACAATCTGTTTTGGACTGACGTCCGCAAGTTCAACGGTGTTTGCATCAGCTAGAATATTTTCACCTTGGTAGCGGACAACGACCTGATCATTAATCAGAACCCCATCTACAACTTCGTTTGCCTGAGCAATAACATAATCCAGTTCATCATCAGCAGAAAGGTAGATAACATCTTCTGTTACAATTCCTCCTGATTTAACCAGACGGTATGGTGTTTGAATAAATCCAAACTCATTGACTTTACCATAAGAAGTCAAATTGGAAATAAGACCAATGTTTGGACCTTCAGGTGTTTCAATCGGACAAATACGGCCATAGTGTGAACTGTGTACGTCACGCACCTCATACCCTGCACGTTCACGGGTTAATCCACCCGGACCTAAAGCCGAAATACGACGTTTGTTTGTTAGTTCAGCTAATGGATTTGTTTGGTCCATAAATTGTGACAACTGAGAAGATGAGAAGAACTCCTTGACAGCTGCTGTCAACGGACGGATGTTCGTCAGATTTTTTGGTGTCAGTGTTGATGTTTCGGAAATCGACATTCTTTCCTTAACAACACGTTCCATACGGGATAGTCCAATACGGAACTGGTTTTGAATCAGTTCACCAACGGTACGTACACGGCGATTTCCCAGTTGGTCAATATCATCCACATCACCCACGCCATCCATCATATTCAGTTGATAGGAGTAGGTGGCATACATATCGGAGATGGTCACTGTTTTTGCTTGAGCCAGTGGATCTACACCCAACACCTTAATGGTTGATGCATCAGTCACATCCAAACGAATGGAAACTTCCTGAATCGCTGTACCAACCAGCCAAGCTGTGACTTCTTCATTCGCAACCAATTTCTTTAAGACGTCAACTTGAGCTGAAGTCAAATCATAAATATGCTCATCCGCAATATAACGATTTGCAATGAGTTCATCATTATGTGTTACATCATCATCATTTATAGTTAGACGGCCTAATTTAAATAGACGTTGACCATAATTCAAGACAGATTGAAGGTTTTTCGAATCAAGCTTCACTGCTTTTGCAAAAATTCCACCATAAATAGAAACTTCATCTACAGACGTTGACAATAAAACAACATCTTTTGGAGTCAACACAGTTCCTTTGGAAAGTGCAATGGTTTCAGTTTCAATATTCTGAGCCAACACACGTCCAATGAGGGCATGTTTGTAATCCGAAGGAATGACAACAACGTCCGGATGTGAAAATAAATGGTTGAATGGAAGAGCAGTCATATGCATGCCCTTCGCTAATGCAGCACGAAGTTCATTGCGCTCTTTACGAGTAACCAATGTTCCGGCAGGCATTAAAATGTTTTGGTTATTATCTAAGATGTCATGTGCCAAGCGTGTATTTTCTATACGATTAGCAATCGACAGTTTTTTCTTCAGTTTATATCGACCTGTTTTCGTCAGGTCGTAACGGCGGTGATCAAAGAACTTCGCATTCATTAAATTGATTGATCCTTCAATTGTAGGAACTTCATCTGAACGCTGATTCTCATAAATTGAAAGCAATGCTTCAGTTGATGTCTTAACCTTATCAGCTACCAATGTGTTTGCCAGTTCTTCGTAGTTACCAAAGAATGCTGAATACATCAATAAGTAAAGATTCAAAAACTCGCGTTGTTCATTAACAACTTCAATTTCTTCATTAACCGAAAGTCCAAAAGACGATAGGAACGTTTTAAATGTTGAAGTTTCAAAGGCATCTTCACCTTTTTCAATATTTAATGAAAGTCCAACCGCTTTAAACAATATGGTAGAAAGAATCTTACGCTTGCGATCTACACGCATATTCAATATACGTCCCAACGCCTGCTTTTTACCATCTGACATAAACTCCAGCCATGTACCACGACTTGGAATTAACTCAGATTGATACAATTCTTTTCCGGTTTTATCTTCAGTTCCGATTTCAAAGTAAGCTCCTGGGGAACGAACAATTTGAGAAACAATAACACGTTCAGCACCATTAATAATAAAGGTACCTGAATCTGTCATAAGTGGGAAATCCCCTAAGAAGACTTCTTCATGCTTAATAATACGCTCCCCTGTGGATGGATCATCGATTTCCAGTTCCATTTTTGCCTTGATAGGGGCTGCGTAATTTGCTTCACGAATTTTACATTCGTTGACTGAGTATTTTGGCGTTCCAAACTCATAATCCATAAATTTCAATCGAATATTCTCGTTATAGTTCGAAATAGGGTAGATTTCTTCAAAAACTTCTTTCATTCCTTCTTGTTGGAACCATTCGAACGAATCCGTTTGTATTTCAACAAGATTTGGTAGATCCAATTCGCCGCTGACCTTTGAATAGTCTCTTCGAACTGCTTTCTTACCCATTTGAACTAAACGATAAGATTGATTTTTTTCCATGCACGCCATCCTTTCTGCGAGGGCATAACGCCAAAAAAGGCATTTTACCCCATCTTAATTTTTAATATTATGCAATTTATTATAATATCAAAGCTTTGTCAGTTTGTCAAGGTTTTATAGACATATAGACATGATATCCTTGATTTCGGCCTAAACGATCGCAATTTCCGAAGATTTCGCTTAGTTTGTTCGCCGCGCTTTGAGCACCATGCTGTTTCCGAATAACAATCAGAAATTTACCGCCTGAAACAAGGCGCTGATGTGCCTGTTCAAACAATGAATATATCACTTCTTTTCCCGCACGTATCGGCGGATTCAGTGCAATAGCATCAAATTGACCTTCAATTGCCTCGAATCCATTGGATACAACCACAGAAACATCTACTCCATTTAACTTGGCATTCTCCTGAGCTAAATGAACAGCCCTTGAGTTCACATCGAACATAACTACATCCAGTGAAGGCACAAGTTTTTTTAGAATAATTCCTATGGGTCCATACCCACACCCAACATCCCCAAAACGTCCTGTTAACGACTGTGAATAGAGATATCGGATTAGTAATTCGCTTCCTGGATCAAGATGGTCTTTTGAAAAGACACCTGAGTCTGTTAACAGTTTTACGTCAATGCCCAAAAACCGGAAAGAGAATTCCTTCCGGTCGTGTGGGACATTTTGGTTATCTGTAAAATAATGGCTCACAGCGTCACCTCCAACACTTGCTACTTATGCAACGATGGACAGTGGTTGTTACTTAACTTCGACAACAGCTCCTGCTTCCATTAATTTTGTTTTGATTTCTTCAGCTGCTTCTGGAGTAATGTTTTCTTTGATAGCAATTGGAGCTTTATCAACTAAGCCCTTAGCTTCAACTAAACCAAGACCTGTGATTTCACGTACAGCCTTGATAACACCTACTTTGCTTGCGCCAACTTCTTTCAAGAATACACTAACTTCTGTTGGTTCAGCAGGACCTGCATCCACAACAACAGCAGCACCAGCAGCTACTGGAGCCGCAGCGGTAACACCAAATTCTTCTTCGATTGCTTTTACTAATTCATTAAGTTCTAGAATTGTCATTTCTTTTAGAGAAGAAATAACTTCTTGTGCAGTTAATTTTGCCATTTTAATTTTCCTCCTTGATTAATTTTCTTCACGCTGATCAGCGATTTGTTTAACAGCATACGCGAAATTGCGTACTGGGGATTGGAACATACCTAACAACATGGAAATCATGCCATCCTTGTTTGGTAGTTTCGCAAGTTCCTTGATCATGTCTGCATTGACGACTTTACCTTCAACAATACCACCTTTTAAGACTAATGCCTTATTTTTGATAGCGAATGTTGAAAGAATACGGCTTGGTGCTACAGCATCCTGACTAAATGCGATTGCATTTGGTCCGACGAGCTCGGCAACCAATTCTTCATAACCGGATTGAGCAGCAGCACGTTGAGCCATTGAGTTTTTGTATACTTTCAACTCAACACCTTCATCGCGAAGCTTACGGCGCAATTCTGTTACTTGTCCAACGGACAGGCCGCGATATTCGACAACAACACTGGATTGGTTTCCACTGAATTTCTCAGAAATTTCATTGACTACCGCAACCTTTTGATCGAGTATCGATTGGTTCATATCTTTCTTCACCTCCTGTGACGATGTAACAATATACCAATAAACAAAAATTTGCTCGAACCTAAACAGGGGCGAGCAAAAAGAGTTTTTTATGTCTTTTTACCTCGGCAACATAATTAAGCCACTTGGCCGTTGCTGTCTAGGGTATATTGATAACATGACTATATTACCACAATTCAGATTTTTGTCAACTATAACGGCAATAAAAGACCAACCCTTTCGGATTGGTCAGTATTTTATTCGCCGGTTACGCGGATACCAGGACCCATTGTTGTTGAAAGGACAACATTCTTCATGTATGTTCCTTTAACAGCAGCTGGGCGAGCACGTAGAATCACATCATAGATAGCTTTGAAGTTTTCTGCCAATTGCTCTTCATTAAAAGATAATTTCCCGATCATGACATTGATGTTACCCTCTTTGTCAACGCGGTATTGAACTTTACCTTTTTTGATTTCGGAAATTGCCTTAGCAACATCCATCGTCACTGTACCTGTTTTTGGGTTTGGCATTAAGCCCTTAGGACCTAACAATTTACCCAGTTTACCAAGTTCACCCATCATGTCTGGAGTAGCAACGATAATGTCGAAATCGAACCATCCACCCTTGATTTGTTCAAGAATTTCTTTTCCACCGACAAAATCTGCTCCTGCATCTTGAGCTTCTTTTTCCTTAGGACCTTGAGTAATAACCAAAACCTTTTGGCTACGACCAGTACCATGAGGAAGAACCATCGCACCACGGATTTGTTGGTCCGCATGACGAGGGTCTACATTTAAGCGGAAGGATACTTCCACTGTAGGATCAAATTTTACAAAATTAATTTCTTTCGCTAAGTTGATTGCTTCACTCACACTATATTGCTTAGTGCGATCAACTTTGGCTAATGCTTCAACGTATTTTTTACCATGTTTTGCCATAAGTCACCTCTTAAACATCCATGCCATCGATTTTAATGCCCATGTTTTTCGCAGTACCAGCGACAATACGCATAGCACCCTCAACATCATTTGCATTTAAATCTGGCATTTTGTACTCTGCAATTTCACGTAATTGGTCAACAGTAATTGAACCAACCTTTGTTGTTTTTGCATTAGCTGAACCGCTCTTAACTTTAGCGGCTTTCTTTAACAACACGGAAGCAGGTGTTGTCTTTAAGACAAACGTAAACGATTTGTCTTCAAACGCAGTAATGATAACCGGTACGATATCTCCTGCGCGTTCTCTTGTCGCATCGTTAAATGCGGTGCAGAATTGTGGCATGTTGATGCCAGCGCCAGCTAAAGCCGGACCTGGGCGTGCTCCCCCAGCAGGGAATTGGAGCTTAACAACTTTTGCAACTTTTTTACTCACAAACATTCCTCCTTTAATTGATTGTCTGTGCAGTGGTTGTTGGATGGTTGCACATCCTCCCACGCAAAGAAAAAACTCACCACAAGAAGTGGCGAGTTTAATTGTAACTGATTATTCGGATTTCGTCAATATTTTTCACTTCTCCCAAAGAACAATCCCTGAGTTCAGCTCCGCAAATCTCTTGGTATCATCAACTGACAATTTCAATATCTCGGATGTACTCATCACAATTGGATCAATTTCACGCTCCAAAGGAAGATTTTTGATTGCATCATAAATATATTTATGATTTTCCTGGTCCATCTGAATGAACACAGAAATCTTTGAGGCATATTTCCCTTCGTTTGGGTTTCTACGATCCAACAGAACTATTTTACGTGTTCTGTCTTTTATTGCCTGAACAAGTGCGTTCAATTCAATGGCATCCTCAAATAAGCGGAAGGCTTGAACATACATTAGCTCTTCCTGGAGCATAAACCGATTCGTTTGATCTAGAATCTGGCATTCAATAATTCCTCTTTGACAAAAATCTTCAAGTATACTCTTTACCTGAGATTCAGACATGAGCACAGCCTCCGCAATTTCAGCCACAGTAAATGATTGTCTTTTGTGTTTTGTAAGATACGACAAGACACTAAGTGTTGTCTTCTGATAAAGAAAGTTTTTAAGTGAGTTCATGATTCATTCCTCCTTTATGAGCCAAAAAAAGCCGTAACAAGACGGCTTTATTCTACTTTGTCTAAATCGATGTACGCAATTTCAGTTGGAGTTTCACGACCAAACAGAATGGTAAGAACCATCGCGGTTTGCGCATCATCATGCATATTATCTACTACACCCTCAATTCCGGCAAACGGACCATTTGTAATACGAACACGATCGCCAACACCAAAGTTAACGACAACTTTCCGATCACTCATACCCATGCGACGTAAAATTGATTCAATTTCTTCAGGTGAAACAGGGAATGGTTTCGCTCCACCACCCGATGACCCAATAAATCCTGTAACGCCCGGCGTATTCCGAACAATATACCAAGCTTCATCTGTCATAATCATCTCGACAAACAAATATCCTGGGAAAAGATTTCTCATCTTTTCAACTTTTTTCCCATTCTTGTATTCAAGTTCTTTTTCTTCCGCAACTAAGATTCGAAATAGGTTATCTTCAATTCCCATGGTTTCAACTCGACGTTGCAAGTTTTCTTTTACACGGTTTTCATGTCCAGCATATGTATTGACTACATACCACAGTTTTTCTTCTGACATACTAAATTCCAATCGCTTTCAAGAATACAGCAACTAAAGCTTCGGCTACCACAAAGAATACACCAAACGCAACTGTAAAGATAATCACCGTCACGGAATCATGAACCAGATCCTTTTGCTTCGGCCAGCGAACGCGTTTTATTTCAGTTGTAATTCCTTCAATACTAAACCATTTCATAAAATAACCTCCTATTTCGTTTCCTTATGCACGGTATGAGCGTTGCATCGTTTGCAGAATTTTGATAGTTCCAATCGCTCACTGTGAGTTTTTTTGTTTCGTCGAGTCGAATAGTTTCTAGACAAACATACGGTGCAGGTCAATATGACTTTATCACTTTTTTCTGCCATTTTCATCAACTCGCTTTCATTGCGTTATAACTCTATCACAAAGCGATTATTTAGTCAAACAAAGATACTAGTTTCTTCTTAATTCTCTGGAGCGCATTGTCTACTGCTTTAGCAGAGATATTTAGTTGTTCACCAATCTCTGCATATGAATACCCTAAATATCTTAACTTAAATACTCTTTTCTCAAAACGAGAGAACTGGTCACACTTTTCCAGTAAAATTCTCTCTTTCTCCTTATATTCCGTATAAAACACTGGGTCATACATCTGATAATTATTAGCAATTGTATCCTTTAGATAAAGGCCATCATCTTCACCAACAGGCATATCCAAAGATACACTTCTCGAAATAATTCCATAAGATAATCCCCGATGCTTGCGAATAAGCGATCGAATATTTCGTTCAATACATACTCGTGCAAAACTTCTAAACGGTACATTCAAGATTTCGTTGAACCGATCAATTGCCTCGAAAAGACCCAACGCTCCCTCTTGATACATATCATCAGGTGATATGCCATAGAATCTACCGGCTGAACCGAACTCATGGGCAATTGCCCAGATCACTCTATGGTAATACTCCATTAATCGTTCGAATGCCTCATCATCATTGTTGCGGATAAGGTACAGAAGTTCATTTTCATTGAAAAAATCAATCACTTTTAGTTCTCTTTCTAATTGCTGTGCGGATGACGATTAGAATAAATTTGATATAAGAGAATTCCCGTAGCAACGGAAGCATTCAGAGAAGTCACCTTCCCGACCATCGGAAGCTTTACTGTAAAATCACAGTGCTTCTTTACTAACTTCGAAAGACCAAATCCTTCTGATCCGATGACTAATACCAAAGGAACATTAAAATCCGCCTGACGGTAGTCCATTGCTTTCTCACTATCTGCTCCACACACCCAAAATCCCTTTTTCTTAAGGTCTTCAAGTGTTTGAGTTAGGTTCGTTGCCTGCGAAACCTTAACCGTCTCAATCGCTCCAGTCGATACCTTTGCAACTGTCGGTGTAAGTCCTACAGCTCGGTGTTTTCCAATTATAATCCCATCTACGCCAACAGCATCTGCTGTACGCAATATGGCACCAAGATTATGCGGGTCCTCAAGACCATCGCACATCACAAGCAGCGGCTGCTTGTTTGAATCGATTGATGCTAACATTTCTTCGACGGAGAAATACCGATATTCTTCTACTTGGGCAACGATTCCCTGGTGGTTACCATTAACCATTTTGTCTAAAGCAGCACGTGATACAAAGGCTATGGGAGTTGCTGACTGTTTCGCCAAGGCCATAACATCTGTCCATTTGCTGTTTTCGAGTAGAAACAGTTTCTGAATTGACGCTCCGTTTTGGAGTCTTAAAAGAACTGTGTTTTTACCGTAAATATATTGTGCCATAATTCACCTCCACAAATGTCTTAAATTTGTCCCACATTTGTTCCAAGCGTTGCTCTTTTTTCTCTACGTAATAGTAACCCCACAGAGCCTCAAGTCCTGTAGCCAGTCGATAAGAAAGGACATCCGAATTCTTTGGAACAGTATCAGACTTATGATTTCTGCCCCGACGAAATATATCCAATTCTTCTGAAGACAAAGCTACCTCTTCCAATAAGTAACGCGCAAATTCAGCCTGACCATTTGCACTTACAAACACTTCACTCATTTTTTGCAGATCCTTCGATTTGGTAAACCCACGGCTGACCAAATACTCCCGGACCTGAAGAGAAAGTACAGCATCACCAATATATGCTAAAACTCCACCTGTCATAGTATTCATAGAATACCTCTTTGGACAAGTTGGGCACGATATTGATCCGCATCATCAAACCTTTTCTCCGATTTCGCCTGATTCCACAAACTATATAAGTCTATATCCTCTTGACTTAGCTCAATTCTTTGATACCTGATCCCCAATACATCAAGCATCGTTTCTAAAGCAACGACACAGTTATGTACCTGTTCAATCGAAATTTCACGGACACGTAACCGTTGATTTAGCAATTTCACAATCTCAAATATCTGCATAATTGCATTGGGAGTGTTTAAATCATCGGATACCGCTTCTTTAAACTCTTGTAGCAGTTGTGTTTCAGAAAATTCAGGAAGTTTCTTTTGAGTCAACGCTAACTTTACATATGCTTGTTTTAGTACATTTGTCACTTTCGCAAGCTCAGCTTTCGACTGTTCAATGGTTTCTTCATTGATATTCAACGGAGCACGATAATGCGCACTTAACATAAGCCAGCGAACTATGTCACCACCCAATGAGTCAAGCACATCCTTTGCCCAAAGAACATTTCCAAGCGATTTACTCATTTTCTCTCCATCAATATTAAGCATTCCATTATGCATCCAATACTTTGCAATCGGATGATGGTGAAGAACCAGTGATTGGGCGATCTCATTTTCGTGATGAGGGAATTTCAAATCCATTCCACCACCATGAATATCAATCATCTGACCACCAAACTCCTTCTCAATCATAACGACACATTCTGTATGCCATCCCGGACGACCCATAGACCATGGAGATTCCCATTTGACACCTGTTTCAGTTTTTTTCCACAGAGTAAAGTCAAGTGGGTTTTCTTTTCCAAAATTCTCTTCAATTCGGGCACCAACCAGAAGATCTTCAACTTTTTGATTTGATAACTG
>DOKQ01000122.1 GCA_003510215.1 Erysipelotrichaceae bacterium | reverse complement strand
GGCTTTTCTTCAAACTCATAAATCACATCATTTTCGTCACAGTTCATAATACCAAAACGGGATGCTTCCTTTAACGGCACTTCTAAAACCGCTATCGTAACATCCGCTGACTGATCCTTATGAAATTGTAACATTCTTGCATAATTCATTTTGTAAATGTGGTCTCCCGAAAGGATTAACACGTACTCAGGATTATATTGGTCGATAAAATCAATATTCTGAGTAATTGCATCGGCAGTTCCCCGATACATCCCAAAGCCATCTGATTTTTCACGAGGAGGCAATACAAAAACACCGCTATCTTTGGTGTCTAAGCCCCATTTTTGATCCTGAGCTACATATGAATTCAACAATACCGACTCATATTGAGTCAAAACTCCCACAACATGCACACCAGAGTTTGCACAGTTACTTAACGGAAAGTCAATAATTCGATACTTCCCACCAAAAAACACTGCTGGTTTCGCAACTTTGTTTGTGAGATCTTCTAACCGAGTGCCTCGACCTCCAGCTAGAATCATTCCTAACATCTGATTTTGTCTCATAGTTAACCCCCTATGTGTTTATGTATTCATTATATATGTTTTTATCCTTAAATTAAAGGGAACCATTGAAAAGAATGTGTAAAATATAGGATAACAATGTAAATAGAATGCGTTCTCATTTGAAAAATAAAAAACCTCAAGTTTCTTCGCGAAACATGAGGTAATACGTCTATTTTCGTTTCGACATCAGATTCATACGACCAAACAAAAGCAAAATCCCATATCCAATAACAATAAGAACCGGCACCATCACTGCTGCTTTAACGACCCTGACCAGAAAACTCAGCCACACTGGAATTCCATACATAGCCACAAGCCAGATCGGCGTTAATACGAGTTGAACGACAATTTCAACCAGAATAACACTCAGTGCCCACAATCCAATCGGAACAATGTGTTCATAGCGCTGGTACTTCTGTGAAATCCAGTGAATCATAAACATCAATCCAATCATCATCGCTGCACTAAGCAAAGAAATAACCACTTTGTTCATCAAACTGATTTCAACTTCACCCTCACTGACAAACACACTCTGTGTCTGCCATAGATAAGCAATCGTTCCTGCAAAAAATAAAACCAGCGTTGCCTGCACAATCCAATTAAGATGCTTGGAACTCATCTTGAGCTTCTTCGAGAATATAAGCGCTGGCAAGAAAGCAATCACCACTTTATTCAATGTAAACCCAAAAAAAGGATATCCAGTCGGTGTTACAATAAGGCCAAGAAAGTCCTGAATTATGCCCGACAGCACTGCCCAGGACGGACCTAACAACACACCTATCATCATTAGTGGTAATTGTGAAAATCCAATCCGAAAACTTGGAAATCCAAATAGTGGTACCATCAGCGAGAACAATTGCAGCACCACAGATAAAACGATAAGCATCGCAGCAATAGCAAGTTTCTTTGTGGTCAAATGTAAAGGATCAATTTTAAATGTAAAAAACCCAATACCGGCGATAGCAATCACAGATAAAATCTGCAGAATGAGCGCTGAATTTGCTTGAAAAAAATCGGACATATATCTTTCTCCCTTTAATTACGTATTCATTATAACTCTTCTTACATCAGATATAAAGTATAGCGAACCTGTTATGATGATAGTCCCCTCGTTGACTTGTGATTTAGCTACGTTGATTGCTTCCACCATATCTTCGATGACAATGATTGAGTCATATATAGCTAACTGTTTTGCCCTTTGCGCCCTATAAAATGGAAATTCGGTCACAATCATCTGATCTGCGACGTCACAAAGCATTGTCACCATCTTGTCTGTTTCTTTGTCTTTTAAAGCCGCAAACACAATAATCCAGGGCTTAGGTAAGCCTTTCAGAGACGAAACCAACGCCTTAACACCATGTTCATTGTGTGCTCCATCAATATATATTCGAGGGTGTTCCGACATTTTTTCAAATCGTCCAGCCCAATGAGCTTTCTTCAATCCTTTGAGAATGGAACTCACAGTGATATCTAACTTCCCATGCTCTTTTAACTGAATCAGCGTCTCAAACGCCAAAGATGCATTGCTTATCTGATAGTGCGCATGCGTCGAAAGTTGAATCGAATGATTATGATAATGAAACATTAATCCTTGTTTATTTATCTGATATAAGGATGGTGCTTCGACGATATATAATGGGTTCTGAAATGATTTCGCCACCGACTCAATCACTTCCTTGGGTTCCTGATTCGTTTCTGCTGTCAAAACAATCGATCCCGGTTTGATAATCCCCGCCTTTTCATAAGCTATCTTCCCAAGGGTATCCCCTAGCAGGTCCATGTGGTCAAATCCAATGGATGTGATCACACATGCTTGCCCATATACGATATTTGTGGCATCGAGACGACCTCCTAAACCAACTTCGAAGACAGCCCAATCCACTCCCTGATCCAAAAAATACCAAATAGCTATCAGAGTATCTATTTCAAACATACTTAAATAATACTCATCCCACAAAGGATAAGATTGATTGATATATTGAAGTAATTGTTCATCAGAGATTGGCAGATGATTTACTGTAAAACGGTCATTATGAGAAATGAGATGTGGTGATGTAAAGCAACCAACCTTATACCCTTCTTCAATAAGTGAGTACGTTAAAAAGTTACTTGTGGACCCCTTACCATTTGTACCCGCCACATGAATGCACTTCAACTGATGCTGAGGATTGCCAAGATCTTCAATACACTCATGAAATCGTTTTAATTCAAAGAAACTTGAGGATGTTCGCTTAGTTAGCACACTCAAAGCTTTGTCTAATGTTAAAAACACGTTATATCCTCCAATCAATCGGCTGTCGCTGATGAGCTTGTAAAAAATCATTTGTTTTTGAGAAAGGCTTACTACCAAAAAAACCGTGATAAGCCGATAATGGTGATGGATGTGGTGCCTTAAGTATTAAGTGCTTCCGATGAGTAATCAGGGGTTCTTTGCTCTGTGCATGTTTCCCCCATAAGATAAAGACAATAGGTTGAGGATGCTGATCACATTTGCGTATCACTTCATCTGTAAAAATCTCCCATCCTTTTTGCTTATGTGATGTTGGTTTGTTTTCTTCCACGGTCATCACAGTATTAAGAAGCAATACACCTTGTTTAGCCCAGGGAGTCAAATATCCTGTTTGAGGCATCGGTATCTGAACATCATCGACTGCTTCTTTATATATATTTACTAAACTTGGGGGGATTTTAACTCCAGGACGAACCGAAAATGCACAACCATGAGCCTGATGGGGCTGATGATATGGATCTTGGCCTAAAATGACCACTTTCAAAGCTGAGTAGTCACAATATTCAAAACATGAAAACACATCCTTTTTTACAGGATAAATGGTTTTTGTCTGATATTCTTCTTTTAGAAAATCTGCCAATCTGATAAAGTATGATTTTTTGAACTCTGACTTCAGAAATTCACTCCACTCATTTTGAAACATTTAATTCACCCCGCGATGCAGTTCTCTTTGTTTATGATACGCTGATGCGTATAAAGTTAAGTATACAGGAAACAAGGAACAGAATACAACCGACAGAGGTAGAAACAGCTGTTCACTAAACACCCAGGAAAACACTAGGATTGTTGACATACCCATCACACGACCAAGTGTAATGGCGATTTCTTTTGCAATGACATACCCAAGGATATTTTCATTCTCCATATAGTCAGACATTGCATTCATCGTAATGATTTGAAATGGATTAACATAAAACGGAGTTGCTAAACTTGCAAAAAGACCAAACGCAATTGCTCCATAAATGTTTGGAAAAACAACTAAGACAATGGTGCTTACTGACACAAACAATGATCCCAGACGATAACTGTTCATACGGTTTTTTCGTGTAATTACTTTGCCCGCAACCATATAGGCACTGATATTTAAGAAAGCAAACACAGCCAGTAATTGCCCATAGATACTACCACTACCACCAGTTGCCTGATAGATCAAAAGCCCACTCAATGTTAGAACTAGAGAATCTCTCATACCAAACAACCAATGTGAGTTCATCACATATTTCCATTGTTTGTCTTTAATGTGAATGACTTTCGATGTTAAGGTAAATGGATGTTGATTCATGGGCACCATAATTTTTAGTGAAACAACTGATATTAGCACATACACAACCATGACTGCCTGAAAAATGCGAATATAACCATCAATATCCGTTGATGAATATCGAACAATCATTGATGCTATAAGTGGAGCTGCAATCTGGCTCATTCCATTAAAAATACCTACGACTCCGATATAATGACTTCTTGTCTCTTTTCTTGTTACAAGCTGATTGAGGCTGACCACCGACAGCCAAAATAACCCTTCACCAAGCCCAAATATGCTTCCGATTAAGTAAATGAGTGTTGGAAATCGAGCGATTTCCTCTTTAAGCGTCAGTAAGATTAGCAATCCCGAAACTATCAGTAATAATCCTGTAGTTAATGAGATACCCAAACGATACTTACGTCCGAGATGAGCTCCCAAATAAAATGCAAAAGGAAAAAAAGCAAAGCGAATCATCGTATACATCGTCATGGTAACCAACGATTCTGTATACGCATATAAATATACATTCACAAACACAGCAGTCATAGCACTTGCCAAAGCGTATCCACCATTTATGGTAATCATACGCTTTTCCTGAAGACTTAGTTGTTCCTTATCTTTCATATCTATCTCTTTCAGGTTATTCGTTAACCCACTCTTCATATTTCTTGATCAGTTGAATCTGAGCTTCTTCAACTGATATATTCCCCTGAATCATTAATTGAATAATCTCTGTAACATGTCCTTCCATATAAAACTCCCATGCCCGAACACTCGGATTTTTCTCAAGAGCTACTAGAGGTTCACTTACACTAAAGTCATAAGCAGTCATCTGATCCTTCTGATTGTCAGTTAAGTCAAAAAAACTTCTTCGCTGTGGTGAAATTACAATCGAAGTGTCTTTATTTTCAAGTAGTAACTTCACTGCTTCATCAGATAACAGGGCATCAAGCACCGCCATGCTTGCGGACGGATATGCATTATCCATCACAGCGTACCCAGCAACACGTGCTAATGGTGTCATTACATTCCCTTGATAACTCGGATAAGCAGCATAGACAAAATCGACTTCATACATGGCTTCTATTTCTGTAACAAACATCCACGGCGAAGCTACACCAAAGGGTGAAATAAACTCCGAGATGACTTTCTCATATTGCCAAGATGCTGAACCAAACATCTTTTCCATCCACATCAGATAATTTAATGAAGAAAATAACTCAATTGAATCAAACCCTGGATCTGATGACTTATTTGATTCCAGCATCTGCCAACCACTCGCAGTTAAAAAGGGGTAGAACTGCCACTTTTCCTGAAACGTCAATGGAAATGCGGATTGAATTCGTTTTGATTTAAACAAAATATCTTCTTCCAAAATGCTCTGATTCAGTTCACTTATGGCTTCCCAACTTGCAAGCTGCTCAGGTAGATTAAATTCATTTCTTTGTTCTGTATTTATTCCCAACTCATCGAGCATCGTTTTATTATATATAAATAGAAGTCCATCGATGGTTTGCGGTATCCATAGGGGGGTTTCTTCGTTAATCAACGAATGAAACTGTGGAATATCATCAATCAAATATTTAATTATTAACTGGTTGTCCACAGGCAAAAAACGATCAAAGATCATTGCAGCCTGATCCTGCTGAATCAAGATCACATCAGCTACAGATTGATTGACTGCATCCCATGCTGTGACTTCCTGCTGAACAACAAAATCCAAAGTCAGTTTCCCAGAGGTAATGTCTTCCTGAAAATAGGTTGTAAGCCAATCAGCTACTGACTGTTGACTCACCATTACGGAAAGTTTGGCATTATCTTCAATTTCATATCGACCAACTTCTTCATTATAGCAAACACGCCCATCGCCTAGCGTACATTTACGATTTAATAGTGCCATTGTTACGGTTATGGATGCAAAAACAACCACAAACACGATAAGCCAAATATACTTCTTCACACAACCACCTCAAAGTTCACGATTATCTTAGCAAAGTTCACTCTTAAACACAAATGAATTCTGTGGAAACGAGAAAAAAGAGACTTAGATAAGCCCCTTTTCTTTACAATCCATAATTCTTTCAACAATATGACGAGCGGTAATCCCATACTTCTCCATAAGAGCTGCCGGAGTTCCACTTTCACCGAAAGTGTCTTCTACCCCTAAGAATGTCATTCTGACAGGATGCACTTGACTAACTACCTCAGAAACAGCTGATCCTAGGCCGCCTAATACATTGTGTTCTTCACATGTACAGATTAAATCATGTGTCTTAGCCAACTCAACAATTAGATCTTTGTCAATTGGTTTAATTGTATGGATATTGACTACTGTCGCATCGATTCCCTGTAAGGTTAGCTCTTCTGCCGCTTTCAAAGCCTCCTGAACCATAATACCACTGGCAATAAGTGCTAGTTTGCTTCCTTTGCGAAGGACTACTCCTTTTCCAAGTTCAAATATATAGTTCTCGTTATTGACCGTTTCAACTGCGCTACGTCCAAGTCGTACATAGACAGGACCCTTATATTTTGCAACTGCACGAATCACCTGTTCAGTTTCGATATCATCACATGGCTGAATCACTGTCATGTTCGGAACACTTCTCATAAGTGCCAAGTCTTCAATCGCTTGATGCGAAGCACCATCTTCACCCAAAGTAATCCCCGCATGCGTTGCACATATTTTAACATTCAACTTAGGATAACAGATGGAATTTCGTACTTGTTCAAATGCTCTTCCTGCCGCAAACATTGCAAACGTGGATGCAAATACAGTGTTCCCACCACTTGCGATTCCAGCCGCAACGGACATCATATTAGCTTCCGCAATCCCCATATTAAAATGTCGCTCTGGTTTAACCATTTTTGCATCATTTGTCTTTGTGGATTTGGATAAATCCGCATCTAGAACAAAAATATTGTCATCTTCCACGATAATCTTCGCTAATGCTTTGCCATATGCTTCTCTTGTTGCCATTTTTGCCATCTTACTCACCACCTAATTCTTCTAATGCCTTAGCAAGTTGCTCTTTGTTTGGAGCAACACCATGCCATCCAGCATCATTCTCCATAAATGAAACACCTTTGCCTTTGACTGTGGTCGCAACAATAACGGTAGGTTTGCCTTTATACGCACGTGCTTGGGCATAACATTCCATAATTGCATCCACATCATGTCCATCCACATAAAGTACATTCCATCCGAACGCTTCAAACTTTTTATCAATCGGGAGTGGATTCATAACTTTGATGATATCACCATCAATTTGTAAACCATTCAGATCTACAATAGCACATAAATTATCCAACTTGTAATGGGCTGCTGCCATTGCGGCTTCCCATACCTGACCTTCCTGGCTTTCACCATCCCCAACAAGTGTATAGACGCGATAGTCTAACCCTTTTGCCTTATAGGAGAGTGCCATTCCGACCGCAGCAGATATCCCTTGACCTAAAGAGCCTGTTGACATATCTACCCCATCCACATAGTTCATGTTCGGATGACCTTGAAGACGCGAATCAATCTTTCTAAAGGTCATAAGCTCTTCTTCAGCTAAAAATCCTTTTTCACACAAAACACTAAAAAGCAGTGGACTAGCATGTCCTTTGGATAGCACAAACTTGTCTCTTTGTAAATTTGTTAAATTCTCTTTTGTAATATTCATCTCATTAAAATACAGAGTTGAAATTAATTCGACTGCACTTAACGATCCACCAATATGTCCTGAGTTTGCATTTGCAACCATTTTGACAATATTGATGCGCATACGTTTCTGAATCGGTAACAATTGTTCCTTACTAAGCATCATATCACTCCATTTCTTTTCTGCTTTATTATACACCAATCGATCGTTTTTACAAAGATACGTGAATAACTAATCCTATAGTCAATCAATCATTCATAAACTACCCTATCCTAAATAAAACCATCTGTTCATCACGCTTTTGTGCGTTGTGAACTGTGCACAGGTGCCAAATCATGGTAGAATATACGCATGAAAGGAGCATCTTATGAGCTATCTATCAAAAGTTTCAAAAGCTATTGCTGAACAAGAAAAAAAACATAAACATGTATTCAATTATACGATCCCCGATTTGTGGGATGCGGGTGAAGTCAATAACGTTGAGAAGATTGTCGTTTCTGATGGTAATATCATCGTCAATCCATACCGCTACTTCACCGCACTCATCGATGAAGTTATTATTGGTAAAAATAAAAAGAAGGTTGACTATCATCAGCCTTACTTCCTCTCACAACCGAAAAAGCGTCCCAAAGGACTGAAAAATGGGGACTGGATTCGTCAGAGCTTTGCCTATTCAACCATGATTCGTTCGTCCGCAAGTTATGATCATGACCGCAGCGGAAGACTTGAAGAGATGAACCTGTATGACTTAAAGGAAACAGGGACATTTGTAAAATCCCTTGCCCTTTTACCTCTGCTTAAGAAGATGGGTGTTGATGTGGTTTATATGCTTCCTATTTCGAAGTATTCGCTTAAGGATAAAAAAGGCGAATTAGGTTCTCCTTACGGGGTGTCCAACTTTTTTAAACTCGATGAAGGTTTAAAAGACCCGATGACAGGTGACTTATGCACCGTTGAAGATGAGTTCAAGGCATTTGTGGAAGCATGTCACCGCATGGATATGAAGGTTATCATTGATATCATCCCAAGAACAAACTCAGTAAATTCTGATTTGATTATCGATCATCCTGAGTGGTTCTACTGGATTGATTTAAAAGACTTGGCTGATTACAAACCTCCACACGTACCTGGTTTAAAATCAACACTCCCTGCCAAAAAGCAGTACTTCCCTGAGGTGTTTGCGAGTGAGGAAGTCATTGAACACTTGAAGAAGTTCAGAAAAAATCCAAATGAAATTAATCCTGACCTTTGGAAAAAACTTACCAAGAAATGGAAGAGTGGCAAAGGTAAATATGAAGTCCTCGACTTAGTTCAGGAAATGTTTCAAATGACCATTGCTCCTGCATTTTCAGATGGTATTAATGATCCACAACCCGCATGGAGTGATGTTACATTCTTTAGACTTTTTATGGATCACCCTGAAAACTCAAAACCATATTTAGAAAAAATTGGACATATCGAGCCTTACATTCTATTCGATGTTGCTAAGTCATCATACAATCCGGGCTCAATTCGAAATGATGAGCTATGGGAAACACTAACCGATATTATTCCTTTCTTCCAAACCAATTTTGGAATTGATGGTGCCCGTATCGATATGGGCCATGCACTTCCAGAAGAGCTCATAACTATGATTTTGAATAAAGCACGCGCAATCGACCCTAACTTCTGCTTTATTGCCGAAGAACTTGATGTTGAAAATGCAAAAGTTTCCATGGAGAAAGGCTATAATATGATTATTGGGGATGGGTTTATCCGCTTACCAAGAGTCTACGAAGGTCTGTTCAATTCCTTTGTCTATGGCGCCAAAAATCTTGAATCTCCACTATTCGCTGTCGGAGAAACTCATGATACACCACGATTGGCTTCCCGCAATGGAGGCGAGGTACTATCTCGAATGGTGTCCGTGTTCAATCTGTTTATTCCAAATTCTATACCTTTTCTAAATAGTGGCCAGGAAGTTTATGAGCGTCAGCCTATGAACACTGGATTGGATTGCAAACCAACTGAGCAGTATAGCTTGGATGAAGATGATCCTTACTATGGAAAACTTGCCCTGTTTGATCGTTATGCTTTCCATTATAACCATAAACAACGCTGGCAAATTCCTACATTACTGCAGAAAGCTTCCGAAATTCGTCACAGCTACATTGACGTGATGATGAACTTGGAAAATGTCTATCCTCTTGGCTTTAGTGCCCCATGGGATATGGCAGCAGGATTTGCCTATGTTGATAAAAAACGTGCATTACTCGCTGTCGTTAATACAGATGTTTTCAATGATAAAGAGCACTACATACGTTTGGATAACTTACCTGAGGCATTTACTTCCGATCAGGCAGTGTTTACTTCCCTGTTCTCAAGTGAGAACAACGAGTCCATCGACATGCTTGTCAATGAGTATAAAGGAATGACACTTCCATTTAAACCTGGAGAAGTCAAACTTATCGAAATCACACTAAAATAAACCCAGCGGAGTCATCCTCCGCTGGGTTTTATCTTATGTTACAAGAAACTATAGGAATAACAAACCTAGACCAATAATCACTCCTGAATAAATCAAGATAACCAGACAGTAACCCATAATATCACGAGCTCCCAGTTTAGCAATCGCTAATGCCGGTAGTGCCCAAAATGGTTGAATCATGTTTGTCCATGCATCACCCCAAGCAATCGCCATCGCTGTTTTTGCGGTGTCTACTCCAAGTTCAACACTTGCAGGCATCATGATTGGAGCTTGCACAGCCCATTGTCCACCACCAGAAGGTACGAAGAAGTTAACAATACCTGCACTTAGGAAGGTAAATAATGGATATGTGGTTTGATTTGAGATAGATACAAACCATTGAGAGATTACACCCGCAAAGGAAAGACCCGTCGTGGCTGATACACCAACCATCATTCCCATGATCCCAGCATAGAATGGGAACTGAATAATAATTCCGGATGTTCCTTTAGCTGCAATGCTCACAGCATTTAAGAAACGTTTTGGAGTTTTATGAAGAATAATACCCAAGAATAAAAAGATAAAGTTAACAATATTGAGGTTTAACTCGAAACCAAATGTCATCAGATAATACCCAATAAACACTAATCCCATTAAACCAATAATCATTGATAGAATAAAGCTGTTTTCAATTTTGTCCGCAAAAGTTACGATGTTGACTTCTTCTTCAATCGTTTCATCTTCAAGTAAACTTGGATCGATGGCAACAACATTTTCTTTTGAAGGATGCATTGCACGTGTTATAAATGGCATTGTAAATAGAATAATACCAACAATGATTAAGTTATATGTAGAGAAAATCGTTAAACTTGTGCTTATTGGACTTGTAACAGCACCTTTTGTTGCTGCTTCAAGCGCTGCGCCTGGTGTAGCCAATTGTAAAGGAATAGAGCCAGAGATACCAGCATGCCAAACAACAAATCCTGAGTAAGCTGAAGCAATAAGAAGACGATAATCGACACCTTTAACATGCTTAGCCAGTTGACGCGCATATAATGCCCCAACAACAAGTCCAAATCCCCAGTTAATCCAACATGCGATGGTAGATACAAATGTAACCGCCATAATCGCTTGTAGTGGTGTTTTGCACGGCTTAGCCAATGCTACTAATGCTTTCTTAACAATCTGTGTGCTTGCCAATGTATGACCTGTTACAAGCACTAAAGCCATTTGCATGGAGAATGCCAGTAATCCCCAGAACCCATTACCCCAATGCTTGATCATGTCAATCGGTCCTTGAGATGTAATTCCCATTCCCGCCAGAAAAACAATAAGTGTCAAAATAACAGCAAATAAGAATGGATCTGGTAGATAATTTTGTACCAGTTTGACGCTAGCTTGCGTTAACTTCTTAAACATTTCTTTCCTCCTCTGAAATTTAATTCAGTATTATTTATAAACCTAAACTTCCATCATTTTGAGTTGCTCAGAAATGATTAGTTTTGGTTCTGTAAACTTTTGAACCTCTTCAACCGTAAACTCTGGATTGATTTCTTTTAAAATAAGTCCATCCTCACTCACTTCAATGACACCCATTTCAGTGACAATTAAGTTCACTTGGTTGACTGCTGTTAATGGAAGTGAGCAATCATTCAGGATTTTTAAACTACCTTTAGCTGTATGTTCCATTGCAACCACTACTTTTTTAGCTCCTGAGATCAGATCCATAGCTCCACCCATACCTGGAACCATTTTTCCAGGTATCATATAGTTAGCAATATTTCCCTTAGCATCCACTTGCAATGCGCCAAGCACAGTTAAATCCACATGCCCTCCACGAATGATTCCGAAGGACATCGCACTGTCAAAGAAAGCTCCACCGGGCAGGATAGTTACAGGTTTAGCTCCAGCATTTGTAATAAACGGATCAAATTGCTCTTCTGTTGGTGTAGGACCTAATCCAACAAACCCATTCTCGGATTGAAATGTAATCACTTTTCCATCATTGACATAGTTTGCTACAAGAGTAGGCAAGCCAATCCCTAGATTAACAACATCTCCGTCCTTGAGTTCTTTTGCCACACGCTTAGCAATAAACTGTTGAATAATTTCTTTATCCACGAATTGCACCTCCATTCACAATATAGTCAACGAAAATCCCTGGGCAATGTATAAAGTCAGGGTCCAAGTCACCAACTTCCACAATTTCATCTGCCTCAACGATAACCAAATCAGCTGCACTCGCCATAAGGGTATTAAAGTTTCTGGCTGCTCCATGGAATTGCATATTCCCAAATTTATCTACTTTATTGGCATAAATCAAGGCTACATTCCCTCGAATGGGTTTTTCAAGAAGATAGGTTTCACCATCCACAACTACCGTTTGCTTACCTTCTTCTACTTTGGTTCCTAATCCCGTTTTCGTTAATACACCACCAAGACCATAACCACCCGCACGAATCTGCTCAACCAACGTTCCTTGAGGAACCAGTTCAACGATGGTCTCTTTTTCCATCATCTGACGACCTGTTTCTTTGTTTGTTCCAATATGCGAAGCTATAACTTTGGAAAACTGTTTTGTCATAACCAGTTTACCTACACCGATTTCAGGAAAACCACTATCATTACAAACAAGAGTTAATCCAGTGGTTTTTTGCTTAATCAGTTCATCAATGCAGTGATGTGGTGATCCAACACCTAGGAAACCACCAACAAGAAGTACATCATTCTCTTTGATTTTGCTTACTGCTTCTTCAATACTAACAATTTTATTCATAGCTTCTACCTCTTCACTATCATCGAAATTCCTTGTCCACCACCAATACATAGGGTAGCCAAGCCATATCGACTCTCTCTTTTTAACATTTCATGAATGAGTGTCACAAGAATACGAGCCCCACTAGCACCAATTGGATGTCCCAGTGCAATAGCTCCACCATTCACATTTACTTTTTCACTATCTAAACCTAGGGATTCCATGACGCTAAGTGACTGAGCCGCAAATGCTTCATTAGCTTCAATTAAATCCAAGTCATTCACAGTCAGACCTGCCTTCTTCAAGGCTTTTTCTGTTGCAGGGATAGGACCTGTACCCATAATTAGTGGATCGACTCCTGCGGAAGCATAGGAAGTAATGGTAACCAAAGGTGTTAACCCAAGCTCTTCTGCTTTTTCTTTACTCATAAGGCATAGTGCAGCTGCTCCATCGTTGATTCCTGAGGAGTTAGCGGCAGTAACTACACCGTCTTTTTTAAACGCCGGACGTAGCTTGGCTAGTCCTTCCATCGTCGAATTCGGTTTAGGATATTCATCTGTATCAACAATGATTGGATCTCCCTTTCGTTGAGGAATTACTACGGGTACAATTTCATCTTTAAATCTTCCACTTGAAATAGCCTCAACAGCTTTGTTCTGACTATCTACTGAAAAGCGATCTAACTGTTCACGAGTAAATCCATATTTGTCTACGATGTTCTCGGCAGTTATGCCCATATGAATCTGATTAAACACATCGGTCAACCCATCATACACCATCGTATCAATCAATTGAGTGTTTCCCATACGTGCTCCCCAGCGTGCTGAAGGCATAATATAAGGTGATTGACTCATGTTCTCACACCCACCAGCAATAATAATGTCACTTTCACCAACCATGATTGCATTTGCGGCCAATGCGACCGTTTTCAATCCGGATCCACACACTTTATTGACAGTATAGGATGGTACTTCAACAGGAATCTTTGAGGCAACAGCTACTTGTCTTGCCACATTCTGACCAAGCCCTGCCTGCAGTACATTACCGAAAATCAGCTCATCCACCATTTCTGGTGTTATATTAGATTTTCTTATAACTTCTTCAACTACTGTTCTTCCGAGTTCTACTGCTGAAACATTCTTAAAACTGCCGCCGAAAGAACCAATTGCTGTTCTAACAGCAGCCACAATCACAACATCTCTCATGATATTCCTCCTTCTGAGTTACTTTAGCTGTTTGCAAACTTTAAAGTATAAAAAGGTAGCGCTTACACTCTTATTCTACGAAATTAATCACATTTCGTCTAATACTTCATATTTATACGTTGTATAAGTAAATCTTATACTGTATGATACCCTTATCAAGGAGATGTATCATGGATATCACACAACTGAAATACTTTGTTACGATTGTTGAGTCTGAGTTCAATTTATCTGCAGCAGCAAGCAAACTTCACATTTCTCAGCCTGCACTCACTCAGTCCATAAAAAAATTCGAGACTGAAGAGCGTATCGAATTATTCGTTCGCAATCTTGGTAGATTATGTAATTTGACTCCGAGTGGTGAGTCATTTTATACCAATGCTAAAATCGTCATTGGTCACCATGATCGTATGATGAAAGAACTGCGAGAGCACTCTTCCAACATTCGTGGTAGAGTACGAATTGGTATACCACCTTTAGTGCTAACGGTTCTATTTACTGATGTACTGGCAAAACTTGTCATAGCCAACCCTGACGTACAGTTTGATGTATTTGAAGAAGGAGCCTTTAAGTTACAAAGACTACTTAAGCTTCAGGAGATTGACTTCGCCATAATCCTTCAGCCAACGGATTTAAATCATCAGCACTTTAAAGAAGAACTCATTTATCAGGATGAACTCTCCTGTTTTATGTGTATTGATCACCCCTTGGCTAAAAAAGATTATCTTTCGTGGCATGATCTTAAAGATCGTAACCTTGCCATATTCACAGATACATTTATGATTCATCATCAGCTGATGAGAAAGTTCGAAAGTCTTTCCATTGTTCCCAAAGTTGCACTCATGTCTACTTCATGGGACTTTCTTCTTGAATCCACATTGAACTCGGATTTTATCACCATTCTTCCAAGTCCAATACGTGATCACTTTTCCCAAAATAGAATAAAAGAAGTTAAGTTCGAGACACCTATGCCTTGGAAAGTTGTTCTGACGTATGCACACAAACCAAGATATAATCGAATCGAAACCTATGTGCGCAACAGTCTGTTTCATTACTTTAGTTCAAACAAAACAATCATACCGATTGATTAACGAAGAAAGCATCGACACATATGTGTATCGATGCTTTTACTTATTTTACATGAATAATGATTGGATCTAGACTCAGCCTTAACTTACCACCCATGACACTAACGGTCTTACCGTTGAACACATTGATATAATCGCCATCGTCAAGGGTTACATTTAAATCATCTTTCACTGATGTAATATTTGAAACAATCACCAGTTTTTCATCATCTTTTCGATATTCAATATGAAGAAGGTCAAATGGTGTTGTGAATACCTCATAGGATGTGTACTCACTCATTATTGGACTCTTTTTAAGTTGAATCAACGTTTTAAGCTGATCCACCCATGCCTCATCCGTTTTTGACCAATCGATTGGATCCTTGTCGAATAAATTCGGCAACTTGTCTGTTAACGTTTCGATCCCTGCATTTAGAAACGCCATTCCCTTTAAACCGAAGATAGCTGTTACCCAGTTTTTTGTCTGGTTCACATCATTGGTCAGTTTCATCAATCTTGGAATATCGTGATTCTCATATGCACGCGCTTTAATATAATTAGCCGGATAAATCACTTCCTGTAACTGAAGTTTTTCTACGAATCGAGCAAATGGTGTTTTCTCTTTAAAGAAAGATTCCACCTCATGCCAGATATCATAATCATAACAGATGTCAAAAGCCTGATAAACCTCAGCATCACTATGACCCACAAAACCTCCATCACGCATGACCTTCAGAAAGCTTGTATGAACACTTTCAGCAAGCCAGATGTGATCTGGGTTAATTTTCGCAACTTCTTCTCTCGCCTTTAACCAAAAATCAAGTGGCACAAGAGAAGCTACATCACATCGATAACCATCGACACCAAGTTTTGCCCAATAAGTCAGTACATCGACCATCACATCCCAAAGAGGCAGATGATTATAATCAAGATCCGTTATGTCTGACCAATCACCCACTTTGTTAGCCATGTGACCCTCTTTATTTAGATAGTAATACTCTGGATGTTCTTGAATCCAAGGATGGTCTTTCGAAGAATGATTAAAGACAATATCTATCATCACTTTTAGACCACGCTTATGCGATTCTTCAATGAGTTCATTGAAATCCTCAAGTGTACCTAATTCAGGATTAATCCCCTTAAAGTCTTTGATGGAATATGGACTGCCTAAGATGCCTTTGCGTGCCAACTCTCCAATTGGGTGAATCGGCAGCAGGTATACAATATCCACGCCCAAGTCAACAAGACGATCCAAATCTTCAGTAATCTTCTTAAATGTTCCCTCGTTACTGTAGTTTCGATGGTAAACCTGATAAATAATCTCTTTTGTTAGAAGTCGATTTGTGTTTTTTGCCATGACTACTTAATTGCAATTTCCGTTTCTTTATCAAAGAAATGAAGCTTTGTAACTTCCATCGAAAGAGGAATGGTTTGATGAGCTTTAACATCGACACGTGAAGGAACCTTAGCCAAGATTGGCTGCCCCCCGAATTTTCCATGAAGGATAAACTCATGCCCAAGAAGTTCACTGACTTCAATATGGAAATCAAATGGAGTTTCCGGGAATGTGTCTGCTACGATACCTTCCGCATGAATATCTTCCGGACGGATACCAAGAACAATATCTTTGCCTTCATATTTCTTTAAACTGTCAGAGTACATTTCAGGAACTTTAAACCCTTTATCAGCAACTTCGAAACGACCGTTCTCATATTTACCATGAATAAAGTTCATTGCTGGTGCACCAATAAAGTTCGCTACGAACATATTTGCGGGATTGTTATAAATTTCCTTAGGAGCTCCAATTTGCTGGATATATCCATCTTTCATAACTACGATACGAGAAGCCATGGTCATAGCTTCAGTTTGGTCATGAGTTACATAAATAGTTGTTGCTTGAAGGCGCTCATGTAATTTAATTATTTCAGAACGCATTTGAACACGAAGTTTTGCATCTAAGTTACTCAAAGGTTCATCCATCAAGAATACCTTGGCATTACGAACAATCGCTCGTCCCAAGGCAACACGTTGTCTTTGACCACCAGATAAAGCTTTTGGCTTACGATCCAGATATTTGTCAATTTCAAGAATACGCGCAGCTTCTTTTACACGATCTTCAATTTCGTTCTTAGGCATTTTACGTAGTTTTAATCCAAATGCCATATTGTCATAAACACTCATATGTGGATAAAGTGCATAGGATTGGAAAACCATCGCAATGTCGCGATCCTTTGGAGCTACATTGTTAACGAGTTTCTCATCAATCTTAAGTTCACCGGACGTAATATCTTCCAACCCTGCAATCATGCGAAGTGTCGTTGATTTTCCACAACCGGATGGTCCAACTAATACAATAAATTCCTTGTCATAAATATCTAAATTAAAATCGAATACTGCCTGAACATTATTGCCATAAATCTTATTAATGTCCTTTAATGATAATGTTGCCATAGTTATTTCACCTCTGATAATAGTATAAACTATGAACTAAAAAATAACTTGTGCTCTGTGCACAAGTTATTGATTGTTGTGTTTCATCAACCACCAGAATTGAAAAAGTCTAGCAAAGTGAAAATCACGAATATCCATATCTGATTCCGAATAAAACTGAAGCAATCGGTTGCTCACCGTATTACGGTGAACATAGATCCGATCAGCCGTGACATGAGCATTGCACCCCGCCGCAATAAATTCAATAGCTATGTTGATTGTATTGCGGTCAACTTTCTTCAGGTACTGATCAAATAAATTGATGCATGTATCCCGATGATTGGCCAACTCAACAATCATCACATCCACCAGATGGACAATCTGACCTTTGAGATATGTATGTGCCACATCCAACGCTTCAAAGGTGATTTCATTAAAAACAAATGTAATCACCACTGTCATCTGTACTCCAAACGATTGATTCACATGTGTCTGCAAAACATGAAGCAAACCAGCCTCATCTTCCTCAAGATCAAAATAGCCTACGGACCGATTATACACATGTGCCATCGACTCTTTCGAGAAGATTTCTCCAAAGACTCCATCCCATAGCGCATAATCAAGTGGAGAACTTAACTGATACGCATAGATTTTTCTCATGGTTGCACCTTCGCCACAAACATGGACTGACTGGACATATAGATTTTATCTCTATCAATCTCATAATCACCCACCTGATACAGTACATCCATATTAGCTAGGACTTCCTCATCGAAACTACCTTCCAAACGACCCGGATAAAGATTTAGAACAACCAGATAGCGATTCTGTGCATCCGTACGTTCATAGGCCAAAATCGAACTGTTCTTAAACTGTAATTGTTCCATCTCACCAAATCGCAGCGTTGGATTTGATTTTCTCAGTTCAATTAACTGAATATAATGCTGAAGAAGTGAAGTTTCATCCTGAAGTTGCACTTCCACTGTAGGAGTTTCCCAGTTGTACTGCCACTGACTCCAATAAGCTACTTCACTACTTAAATCTTCATTCCATCGCATGGGCTCTCGAATACGTTCATCGGGTTTAGCTCCAAGCATCCCCAACTCTTCACCATAATAAATAAATGGAATTCCAGGCATGGTCAGTAGTAATGAGGCCGCAAGTTTCGCCTTGTTGATGTCATTTCCTAGCATGGTCATAATGCGATTCTGATCATGATTGGTTAAAAAAGGTGCATCAATAAAATTTTCATTCCTTGAACTAATTCTGTTTACATTACTTAAATGCTTCGTAATCAGCTGATTATGATATCCTGAGTTCAAAGCGTCTATAACCATCAGTCCAAAATCAAAGTTAAACATCGAGTCATAAGCATGTGCATAGGGAGACATGTTTTGTGCTGTATCCCAAATCTCAGATACCAAATAGGTTTCAGGATGATGATCAGAAACGTATTTTCTCAACTCCATCCAGAATTGCAAATTCCGATCCAGTAGCGGTGTTCCTTTCGGTAGTTCATTAGGATCATAAGCATGCTTTGCAGCATCAAACCTAAACCCATCAACTCCAAGATCAATCCAAAAATCCATGATATCAAATATTTCATCACGTACTACCTGCTGATCCAGGTCAAGTTCAGGCATTCGGTCCCAAAATCCACCATAATAAAACATTCCACTGGCATTATGCCAACCATTACGATTTGGAAATAG
>DOKQ01000049.1 GCA_003510215.1 Erysipelotrichaceae bacterium | reverse complement strand
TGAGGTTGTTGCGAGTTAGGTTCCCATGGCCAAACTAAAGCAACATACCCTTCAACTTCCTGAAGGGCAAGCGTCCATCCATGCAGAGACTTCAATCCAGCCCAGCCATCATTTGAAAACACTTTTTCCCATCCTAATAACTTCACATAAAATTCCGCCAGAGATTGAGCATCCCTGCAATCCAACACAAAACCAACGATTCCTTGAATCATGACATCACACCTCTTTCTATTTATCATAACATGACCCCAAAAGTTAATGTCATACCTTTTCAAGTCAACTCTAATCACTAACTAATTGAACTATGCATATACTCACAGGATACCGAAAAATTTCTCAAGAAGTGTTCTACATCTAGCATTATCACCAATAATCAGTCAAAAGAATTCTTAAAACAACAATTTGTGTTCCGCAAGATCTATTTGACCAGTTGGGAGTACGGACGTCTAGTGGACTTTCAAAGCATTAGCAATCATTTTTAAAATCCATCTCGTTTTAAATGAATAATCCATATATATCTTTGTCAGTATCAAATTATTCCTTTCACCAATCCAATGTTTAAAATAAGTGTAATGCAATTCGAAACTTGATTCTTTTTCCTTTGAATCAGTTCAGATACGAGTATAAACTACAATCCTAAGAAGTTTTCTTTGATTTATCTTTCGATTTTTTTGGTATGACTGTAATTCCCAAAAAATATTCTACCCCATTCTTTCACTCTATTCAGTTATACATTAAAAAGTACGACTAATTGCCAAAGTCATACTTCATTTCCATATTAATGCAATATGTTTATATCAAATGCTACTTTCACTCTATAAAAGTCTTAATTTGAGAGGTTAGTCATGCTTGTAGCAGGCACTTTTATTACCACTGTTAGATTAAAACCTGCACTTACTAGACACTACCTTTTAAAGGAGCGAGTTAGTCCTCAATACCATACTCATTAGCTAAGTATTCGCTATATGTTGTTCTTTTATCCACAATAGTTCCATCATCTTTGATTTCGATAATGCGATTTGCAATGGTTTCCACGAACTGACGGTCATTACAGACAAAGATTAATTCACCCTTGTACTTAGTTAATGAGTTATTTAAAGACTGAATTGATTCTAGATCTAAGTGATTTGTTGGATCATCAAGGATTAATAAGTTAGGACCTTCCAACATTGATTTAGACAGCATACAACGTGCCTTTTCACCCCCAGATAGGACTCTTACTGACTTAAGTGGTTCATCTCCACTAAACAACATCCGTCCTAAGAAGCCACGTATGTAGGACAGATCATCGATTAGCGTATAGTTGGATAACCACTCTAAAATCGAATGAGAGCTCATAAAGAACTTCCGATTATCACGGGGTATATATGATTTTTTTACTGCTTGACCAAGTGAAATAGTCCCACTATCAGGCTTTATTTTTCCTTCAAGTAAATCCATCAGTAAAGTAGTTCTTAAAGGGTCCCCAATAATTAATACTTTATCTCCCTGCATTAGAGAAAAGGTAACATTTTCTAAACTTGCTGCATCCGTTTGCTTTGAAACTTCCTCAACAAAAATAATTGATTTTCCTGATTCTCTTTCAGGTTTAAACTCAATATACGGATATTTTCTACCACTCGGTTTTAAATCATCCAGTTCAATTTTATCAAGCGTTTTTTTACGTGAAGTCGCTTGTTTTGACTTTGAGGCATTTGCAGAGAATCGAGCAATAAAATCTTCTAACTCTTTGATTTTATCTTCCTTCTTCTTATTACCATCTTTTAACTGACGTGATAAAAGTTGACTTGATTCATACCAAAAATCATAATTACCCGCAAATATTTTAATACTACCAAAGTCCACATCTGCTATATGTGTACAGACTTTATTCAAAAAGTGTCTGTCATGGCTGACTATAATCACCGTATTCTTATAGTTGATTAAAAACTCTTCCAACCAAGCCACCGCTTTGACATCAAGGTTATTTGTTGGCTCATCAAGAAGAAGCGTATTCGGTTGTCCAAACAAGGACTGAGCCAGTAAAACCTTAACTTTCTCACTACCTGTTAATTCACTCATCAATGAATCATGTAAATCAATCGAAACTCCCAAACCACTTAACAGTGTCGCTGCATCGCTTTCAGCATTCCAACCATCCATCTCTGCAAATCTACCTTCAAGGTCACCAGCTATAATTCCATCTGCCTCATTAAAATCCACTTTAGCATACAGCTTATCTTTAGCATCCATAATCTTATATAGTGCTTCATGACCCATTATCACTGTATTTAGAACTGTATATTCATCATACGCAAATTGATCTTGCTTTAACATATATAATGTTTCGTTTTCAGGAATATACACCTGACCTGAATCAGGTTCTAAATCCTTATTTAGTATTCTTAAAAAAGTGGATTTACCAGCCCCATTGGCACCAATTAATCCATAACAATTCCCATCTGTAAATTTTAAATTAACATGTTTATAAAGAACACGAGAATCAAATTGCATCGTTATATCTCTTACTTCAATCATTTAAGCACTCCTTTTGACATTCGACTATTATAACATAAACAAACTAAACTTTAAAAATTTTTTGTTCAATTTTATATTTACTTTAGTTGAAATAGTAATGTCCACTTTTAATGGACATAACCAGTTCAAATTGAAAACTGGACATAAGTCGTTCATAATTGAAATGAGTAGAGTGCTACAGAGAGAAAGGAAAGAAATATGGCTAAAAAATACACTCAACTCAGCTCATATGACAGAAAATACATATTCCACATGCTTAATCAACGAGAATCCTTGTCTTCAATCGCGTTGACGTTAGGGCGTGACATCTTTGGTCTACGAAGAGTGATTCAGAGAAATAGTTCACAGTGGACCAAAGGCAATAAGGGATCGTATCTAAATAATTGCGCTCTCTCAGACTCATGTCGCAAACGTCATGTATGTAGTTTATGTATTTTTAAAGGACGTCCTTGCCGAGGTTGTTCTTCGTGTAACTCAAACTGTATGGATTTACAGATGTTTCTTTGTGCGAAGCTTAACAAAGCTCATTATGTATGTAATGGATGCATAACTCGGCTCACTTGTAAGCGATCTAAAATCATCTATATATCATCTGTTGCTCAAGAGGTGTCGGACTCACTACATTGTAGTTCAAGGGAAGGCCATGGATATACACAGAACGAACTACAGCGTCTCGAAAGCATTCTTGTCCCACTAGTTAAAACATCAATCACAATCAATTAATCATGCTTATAAGAATAATAAAGATCAGTTTACTATAAGTCAGAGACATCTATACATCCTTATTGACAACGGGATTCTATCTGTCCGAAACATTGACTTACCTTTAAAGGTTCTTTTAAGCCTCGAAAACAGTCTATTGAACGAAAAGTAGATGCTCAATGCAGACTAGAAATCGAGAAGGATAACGTGAATACAAAGCTTTAAAAAAAGATTGTACACTCTGTCCACTTAAAAATACATGTTAAACCTCAAAGCAAAAAGTGGTTACACGCCACATATGGGGGTATACAAAGAGGAAGCAGAAGAAATTCGTCATACACTTGGGTCAAAAGAGATATATAATGAGCGGAAGGAAACTATCGAGAGAGTGCTTGCGGACTGTAAGGAACAGTACATTTTAAGATATACATGCTTACATGGTCTGAAGAAGAATCAACATCAGGCGACGTTGATTTTTGCGTGCTACAATCTGAAAAAAGTGGCGAGATGGAACTTCATTCCTTCATTTATATTTGCTTAATTTTGCAATAATCAAGAAATTTTGACAAAAAGAAAAGTGATACCATCCAAAGGCACCACTTTGTCAACAACCTGATGGTTCTGCACTTTGCAGAACCATTAAAGATTTTGAATGACTCTCTCGATTTTATGTGAAAACAGAATTATATGTGGATAGGCAAGCCAAGAGCAAGGTCTACAACATCCAATACTGCTTCAGACATTGTTGGATGCGCGTGAATCGTTAACGAAATATCTTCCACATTCATTCTTGTTTCGATTGCTAGTGCTAGTTCTGCAATTATCCCCCCGGCCCCTACACCAGCAACTTGTCCCCCCAAGATGAGTCCGGTGCTTTTATCAGTGACTATCCTTACAAATCCTTCCGTGTTACCTAATGATAAGGCAGTTCCACTTGCCTCAAATGGAAATAAAGATACATTAACTTTGATTCCCTCTTCCTCAGCTTGTTTTTTAGTAAAGCCAACAGTTGCTAATTCAGGATCCGCAGAACAAACCGCAGGCATCGCAACATAATCAATCTTGACATTCTTTCCAGCCAAGGCTGCTGCCGCAATCTTTGCTTCATAACTCGCTTTATGAGCTAAGGCTGGACCAGGAGTCACATCTCCAATCGCAAAAATATGTTGTTGGGATGTACGCCCTTGATGATCAACTTTGACGAAACCTGATGTATC
>DOKQ01000071.1 GCA_003510215.1 Erysipelotrichaceae bacterium | reverse complement strand
GCCGTATAAGCGCCTCGTAATCCGCCGCCTTCAAGTACTAATCCAATCTTTTCCATAAGCTCTCCTTCTATAGTAGTGCACTAAACAAATTGAGTATCGCCTGACCTATTCTTACAAAGAAGTTGACCCGCAGGCAGTCCTCGAGTGTAATCTCAATACACTGATCCAGCGTCTGTTCAAAATCTTTCTTCAGATCTTTGACGACTCGACTTTCAATAAAATAGATCCCGCACTCAAAGTGCATATAATAACTGCGATAATCCATGTTCGTCGTACCTACAATCGCCGCTTCATCATCACTAATCATGGTTTTCGAATGAACAAACCCAGGCTTATACTCGAAAATCTTAACACCATCACGAATCAGACGTTCGTAGTTTGAACGTGTAATTGCATGCACATACCATTTATCAGGGATATGAGGAAGCATAATCCGAACATCTACACCGTTTTTCGCCGCCGTAGTAAGTGTAGATACAAACTCATACCCTATGACAAGATACGGGGTTTGAATGTAAACATACTCCTTCGCCATATTAATCATATTCATATGAGCCGTTTCACCCACATTCTCATCATCAGTCGGGGAATCCGAGAATGGCTGAACATACCCGTCACTATCAAACAGCTCAGGGTATTCAGGTTTAAACTTGAGAATATCCTCATCGGTCTTAGCCAAATAGTTATAAAAGGTTAAGAACATAACACTTAATGACCAGACAGCTTCACCCTCAATCATAACAGCTGAATCTTTCCAATGGCCAAAGCGAACGATGGCATTGATATACTCATCCGCAAGATTGATTCCACCAATAAATCCGACACGCCCATCGACGACACAGATCTTTCGATGATCCCGGTTGTTCATACGAATGGCCAATACCGGTCGGACCGGATTAAAGGCAAACACCTTAATCCCTAACGCTCGAAGTCGCTTCGAAAAGTTTCTCGGTAGATTCATCGAACCAAAATCGTCATAGATTAATCGGACATCCACTCCAGCCTTTGCTTTCTCAATCAGAATATCTTCAATACTTTGCCACATAATTCCTTCTTTGATAATAAAGTATTCCAGAAAGATAAACTTCTCAGCTTTTCGTAGTTCCTCCTTCATTTTCTCAAACTTATCTTCCCCAATGGAAAGATACGTTGTCTTCGTATGTCGATACACAGGGAAATAGACATTGCGCCATAAATAATTCACCTGTTTGTATAATTGAGCGTCTTGCTGATAAATTCGTTCAAGTACCTTATGGTCCTGAATCAGATATGGAGTCTTTTCATTGGCAGATTTGACCATATCTCTTCGCAGTGCTTTCGGAATTTTCTTTCCACCAAAGATTAGATATAAAATACCTCCAAAAATCGGCACAGACAAAATCAAAATCGCCCAGGATAACTTATAGGATGGGTTTTCATTTTTATTGATAATGTAAATCACGATGATGAGACTTAAAATAACCAGAAAGAAATATGCCTGTAAAATCAGATTGCTCAGCTCATAAATAAATACGAGCAATAAAGCCAGTTGAAGCAAAATCAGTGTTCCAATAACAAATGGTTTCGAAACAAGCTTTTTAAGAAATTTCATCGTAATTCACCCCTTATCTAAGTATTAACTGTGACACATCCTTAATCCAATTTAAATTGATCCCTTCTAAAATGGTAGCTACCTCTTCATATCGCTCACTTTGCAAAAGTGTTTGCGGAGTATGTGCATCATATCCCGCAATGACCAGCACATCGCTATCCCCAACGATTTCCCAAAACGACCGTAAGGGATAAGCATAGACATATCCCAAGCCCTGGACTTCTTTTTTACCATATCGGCTACCATTCATATTACATTCAAGTGCCATTCCGGCTTTTTTCACTGCCGCGATGATTCTATGACTTGCCTGAACACAAGCTTCACTGAAATCATTGCGAGCAAGCATGAAGTAGTCTGGATGGGCTAGATAGGTAAATAAACCGGTAGCACATGCTTTTTCAATAAGTGAAGCATATGCCAACACCTGCTCATCCGTTGCACTTCTACCCAGATCGATTCCATCCAACGATAAATTGTGCTGACCAAGAATCATATAATCAACTTCGTTATATCTTTCGATCAACTCATCCATATGTTCATCAAAATATTCTGCCTCGTAACCAAGAAATATCTGAATCTTATCCTCATACTTCTTTTTAAGCTGAGCTACACTGATCAGATAATCATCTTTCAATTCGTAAGGCATACGCTCTTTATGTAACACACTTTGCCTATACGGAACATGATCACTAAAACCTAATGTGTTCATGTTTGCTTCAATAGCTTTAAGAACATATTCCTCATCACTACCTACCGCATGACCACAGCGTACGGTATGGGTATGGAAATTAAATGGCTGCATGGTTGATCCTTAATACATCATCGATCGCTTCTTTGACCGTATGCACAATGGTATTTCCCATAGCTAACAATTCTTCTTCCGCATGACTCATCACATAACTGTGTTTAAATCGTTTGATCATTGCCTCATCATTAAATGAATCCCCAATGACCGCGACTTCATCATCACTGATTCCCAGCTGTTTCATAATAACTTCAATGCCCATGGCTTTATCAACACCATGAGGTACAAGTTCCACATAGGTCGCACTTGAGTACATCATATCTAAGTTATATGTTTGTAACAGCGGTCGTAGCTGTTCACTGATGGAATCACGATCTTCCGGATGCTCAAGCAAAATCACCGCTTTATTGAACTCTTCTCTTGGTTCACTAAGCCACTTTTGAACCGTTCCATCAAAAATAAATTGAACTTCTCCACGACTTTTCATCTCATGAAATAAATCGTAATAATGTCCTTCAGGTTTGGACATGACGTGATGTCCCTTTCCGTCAATATATAATATCGTTCCTTCAATGCCTGAGCGCTCAAACAGATCACAGATAGCCAACGCACTTTCAGATGTAATGGTGTGGTTCGCCAAAACGGTTCCGCGATACACCACACAACAGCCGTTGGTTCCAATTGCATCGATGTCAAATCCGATTTGTTCACTGACATGATTGCTTGTGCCATGCTCTCTTCCTGTAGCGATGGCAAATTCAATTCCTTCGCGATTAAGTTGATTGATCGCTTCAATCGTCTCTTTTGTCAATGTGGAATTGTGTTTTTCTCCATCATAATAGAGTGTTCCATCCAAGTCTGATACAAATAATTTAATCATAGTTCCTCCAGTTTTTTAATATAAATACACTTCTGATAATCACCTTGCTCAATTAAGGGATGATTGAGTGGTACATCCACAATCGCCTTCAGTTCGCATCCAAGAATTTCACATGTTTTACGAGAAGGGATATTGTCTGGATTGCACGTAATAATCAGTTCTTTCACTTTTGCCCCTTTGGCCACCTCAAACATTAGCTCTGTCGCTTTCGCCGCATAGCGATGACCTCGATACGGCGGGTAGATGGCATAGCCAATATTTCCTAGGTAATAAAGTTCAGATACCGGTCCGAATCGGATATCACACCGACCCACCACCTTCTCATCTGCTTTTCGAATAATATCATACACTTTCGATGTTACTTTACCACCCGGTTCATCTACCTTGGATGT
>DOKQ01000104.1 GCA_003510215.1 Erysipelotrichaceae bacterium | reverse complement strand
GTAATCTTAACCTTGGTAGCGATAGTAAATCGCTGATTTGTAGATTTAAGATGACTGATAGTCTGTAAAAACTCCTGCTCTGCTTCAGAGTTGTAATATCTAAATCCCTGGGTTCGAGAATCAAAGATTTCGTTTGCATTGTACGTGACTTCAGATTCCCCAAGATATTGCATATACGTTAGAAGTTCCACATAGTCATTCATCTCACCTTTGGTCAACTGAGATACACGTTGGGTATCGGAGATGAGAATCAGCTGATCTCTGGGTCGGGTGGTCATGACATTGATAAGTTCATGATTGTTTTTAACCCAGTCAAATGCACCTTGGGAGGTTTCATCGGTGATCGCACTGCTCACAATAATTTTATCCCTCTCATCCCCTTGGAAGGTATGTATTGTCCCCACCTTCACATCATAAAAACCATGCATGTCTAATGAATGTCGAAGCAGTTTTTCTTGATTTTTAAATGGTGTTATCACAGCAACTTCATCCTGATTTGGACTTTTTCGAACTTCATCAATCACGATGTCAATCTCGTTGACAGCGGTGTTTCGTCCATTTGTGACTGTATTTCGTACATCAATGAGTTTGAGTGGTGTAATGGACTTTGACTTGGTTTCAATTTCCAGCTCTTCCCCATAATATTTCTTATTAGAAAAATCGATGATTTTTTTAGCACAGCGATAATGTTTTTTAAGAAGGATAAATTTAGATAAGCTATCCACGCTCAAATATGTGGTAAGTATCGAGTTATTGCGATAACAATACGACTGGGGAATATCAAAGGATTTCTTATATAGCTCATTCTTTTCTTCAGAAAGTACGATGACAGGTCGTAACTGATTCTGATCTCCGATAAAACAGGCGCGATGGGCTCGAGCAATGGGAATCAGTGATACCGCCACATTGCACTGAGAAGCTTCTTCCATAATAAGCAAATCAAAGATGGTTGACTTGTCTCCCAGTTTCATGCAGGAAATATTGGTTGAGAAAATGATGGGGAAACAATCGATGATTTGGGCCATCCCAGAGCGTGTCCCAATGATTTCCTTAAAACTGTCAAAACTTTTACTTTCGATGATATCCTTTAGCTGCTTATTTGAAGGCTTGAGTAAATTTCGAATAACTGAAAGTGATTTGAACGATAGATATTCCTTAACAATCCCTTCGTCCACAAGAATGTTTGTCATATCTTTATCTTTGATTAAATCCGAACCCAATTCAACTGTCAGCTTCTGTATTTCTGCTTCGATTGCTAACACATTGAGACCTTTAGAAGTTTCGTCCATCCCGGCATCAAGACGAATCGTTTCAATCACAGTTTTCAATGATTCAATCTTTGATAGAATCTCCTGTTGATTTTCATAGGTTTCAATATACCCGGAGATCTTGGAGAAACTCTCTTTTAACTGGTTACTTATCTCTTTAAGACGTTGATCCGATTTCTCATGGCTATGACTATGCATCGCATAGAGAAGAAAATCATACATCGAACTAAAAGCAGCTTTCATAAAGCTCTGATTTCCCAATCGAAGAACAGGCAATCGAATCGAAACTCCCAAATACTCAATTTTCAGTAATTTGCGATAAATATTATCAATAGCCTCATTGTTATTTGAAACAACCAATGCGGACTGATCGTTGTAAAGACAGGACAAAATTATATTTACAATCGTCGCTGTCTTGCCTGTACCTGGAGGTCCCTGAACAAACATGACATTGCGATTAAGTGCATTGTGAATCACTCTCAGCTGATTGACATTCACATGATTATTTTCAACCAGAATTGGTTTTAACTTGCGTTTCTTCCGCTCAGTTTCAGTTAAGCCAAAAAAGCTTTTTAAAGGTGCATTCAAGTCATCCATTTGATACCTTTGGGAAATACTTGCCAACTCATCTTTAATTACCATGGATAATGAGGATTGAATCTGATAGAGAAATGGCATCTGATCCATCTTTTCACCATAGGCCAGATTACCTGCAATCTGATCAATAAAGAACTGTTCATTTTCATGGAAGTGCTCGATAAAATACTGATAATCACAGTCCAGATAGTTGGTTAGAAAGAATCGGTTTTCATCGTCAAAACTGATAACCCGCTTAACAAACTCATAGTTCGGTTTTAGAGTTAATGTCCGAGTTTCAAGATTAATGAGTACTTCATGATAAACAATTGGGATCAAACCACTCTTCTTGGAATAGATGCCCAGATAGTTTAGAATAAGTTTAACTACTTTGACAGTCCCAGTGTCCTTGATTTTAAAGGTTCGCTGAATCGCTTTAACCATCTTCTCAAACACATCCACAGTGACAGGTTGCTCATTCTGAATCGTTTCCAGATCCACACCCGCAATTAACTCAATGTTCTGCTGATAAGGTTCACTATCATTAACATAGCAATCGTTATAATAAGCTAACACCCTCTCATTGATACCATGGATTTCCAAAAACTTAAAGTCTTCAAACTGATTCTGGAGCTTGCGTAGCAAAGCTTCAGGAACTTCATAGGTTGTACCTTCCAATACCTGAGCCTTCTTTATCTTATCGAACATGATATTATACTCATGCAACACATCCTGACTTTTTTTCAGATTATACACATCGCAAATGAGTCGTTTGGCCTTTGGCTCAATGTCTGTAATGGCACACCAAAAGTAAGTCGTTTCGCCTGCCTTATTGTTATACTGCACACTCAACCACTTACCCTCAGCTATCGCACGTGATACTTCAAGTGACCATACGCTCATAGTATTCCCCTTGATTTAAGTTTACTTAGTGATATTATAGCACAAAGCATTTTCATAAATCGATACTCTTCAGTCTTTTGCAATTAGAAAAAGTACAGAAACTTCACATTTCTGTACTTTTATTAAAGCTTAATATCTAAACGATCGGATATCTTCCGGTAGCTTTTCTGTAGGTATATCCTGAACCTTACGTTCATCCCCAAGTTCGATGGCTGTGTCATAGTACCAGCATTTATATCGAATCATATTGAGCGTCTGAGTCAGCTCTTCGATTTGCTTGATCACCGCAGATTTCTGCTGATAAAACAAGTCTCTTCGTGCTTCAAGTGACTCATTTTCAAGTTGAGCCAATTGAAAGAAATGTTGGATTTCCTTGATAGAAAGACCCGATGATTTTAGGCAGTCAAGGGTTTTCAACACAGCCAATTCATGATCGCTGAATTCCCGAATGCCCCCATTACCCCGTATGATTTTCGGGAAAAATCCTTGAGCATCATAATATCTTAATGTTGATACAGATATACCTGTCATATTTGATACTTCACCAATTGAATAACTCATGATTATACCTCCTTGGATAACTAAACTGTCGATGGATTGAGTTTGATACGTAATAGAATAAATACTAAGCTGGCGATTGCAAATACCACTCCGGTGAATGCCATATATTGAATGCCAATACCAGAGATAATGATTCCGGCAAAGGTGGTACCTAGTGTAGTGCCAATATTTGCGGAGGAAATGAATAGCCCATTCGCAAAC
>DOKQ01000138.1 GCA_003510215.1 Erysipelotrichaceae bacterium | reverse complement strand
TCCAAAAGATTGAACTGAACTTCATTTACCGGCGTCGGATAGTGAGTAATCGATTTGTTTACACGGTATTTAAACTGTGTGCCATCGATCTTGTGTGTCAAAAAATCCAGGATGCTGCGACCAAAGGGATAGTTCATGACGGCGTCAAACATATTTCCTCGAAGCCACTTCATGGAATCGTGCCAGACCTCACCAAGTATGTAAACGTCCGGGTTGATTTTCTTAACCTGATTTCTAAATTCAATCCAGAACTGGGGGTCAATCTCGTTGGCAACATCAAGTCGCCATCCATCGATGTTGGCTTCTTTGATCCAATAGGTTGCGATGTCGATAAAATATTGTGCAACCTCAGGGATAGAAAGGTTAAGTTTTGGCATATTCTTTGCATAGGAGAATGTTTCATAACTTAGTGGCTCAAAGGAATTGATATGAAACCAGTGAGCATAGGCTGATTTCTCCTTATGATTTTTGACATCCTCCCACGCAAAGAAAGTAGAACCACTATGATTAAACACTGCATCCAACATGACGCGAATACCACGAGCATGTGCCTGTTTGACCAGTTCAATGAGATCTTCTTTTGTTCCAAATGCGGGATCAATCCTGTAATAATCGGTAGTGTCATACTTGTGACTGGTTATAGCCTCAAATACAGGGGTCAGATAGATGCCGCTAAAACCCAAATCCTTCAGATAATCTAGTTTCTGAGTGATTCCCTTTAGGTCGCCACCATAGAAATGATGATTAGAGACTGGGAGTTGGCCCCATGGTAGAGTTCCTTGTGGATCATTGTTTTGATCACCATTGTAAAAGCGTTCCGGGAAAATCTGATACCAAATGGTATCCTTTACCCAACCAGGCGCTTTAAATGCCATGGACTCATGGACATAGGGACAAAAGAAGTTATTCCAAAGAGCTACCTCGTGGTCCATATCCGTAAACCCATCTTCACCAAACTGAACGACTTCATCTTCACTTGCAATGATAAAATGGTATTTTAGACGATATTGCGGTGGAGTAATCTGTGTTGTCCAAATGTAATGAAATTCGGTTTCCTGAAGTATTTTCATCTGATTTTGATGACTTTTCCAGGTCCACCCGGACTCTTTTAGGACGCCTTCGTGTGGATCTCCATAAATACATGTTACGGAGTGTATGTCTTTTCCTGTCTGAATGCGTATATCAACTACGCGATGATCTACCACTGCCTGCCACTGATCGTGACTTTGATGGTAAATGGCTTGTTTGTTCATTTTTTTATCACCCATGTTCATTTTGTTTGATGCGAACCATTTTGTCAATACAATACCTATTTTCGGGAAACGTTTACATATGAAAACGCTACCATTTATCTTGATATTTTTGTCAAAGATTGTCATAATTAAAGCAGGAGGATTATCTATGAAAAAGAGGAAGTCATTTAAATCATTCTTTCAGTCATTTTTCGATGATATTAAGAAAAATCCTGATGCACTAAAGTCGGCTATTATGTCCTTTTTTATTATGGGACTCGGACAACTTCGTAACAAGCAAAAATCAAAAGCTGCCATTTTCTTCCTGATACTTGTTATATTTGTACTGTTCGAATTTTTGACTGGAAGTTATACGTATGCTCCAAGAGAGATGATGAGGTATCCTGCTGACCCAGGGTCAACCATCTATTTTATCCGTGACTATGGAGGATTTATCCTTTCTAGTCTATGGGGCTTATTCACGCTTGGTAAGGTTCCAGGCGGCACGATGTATCGTGGTCAGTTTGTCGAAACATTTAACCGGGTAATCCCTTGGTTGACAGCAGACAACTCGGTAACATTGTTGGGTGTTGGACTAATTGCACTAATCCTGACAGCGATCTTTCTGTCTTTCTGGGTTTATAATATCCGTGATGCCTACGTGTCACGAAAAGCAGAACTTGCGGGCGAAGAAATCGAAACAGGGATGGCTTATGTTAAGCGATTATGGACAGATATGTTTCCATACATTATTCTGATTCCAACCCTAATCATGATTTTATTCTTTACGCTAATTCCATTTTTGTTCTCATTCTTGCTTGCGTTTACCAATTATACCTATCGGATTCCAATTCCGAATCGTCTGATTCAGTGGGTTGGATTTGATACATTTAAGTTAATTGTGGGAGATGCAGGCTGGTTAAGTATATTCGGACAGGTTCTGGGTTGGACCTTCCTGTACGCGATTATGGCCTCTGCAACGTGTTATATCTTAGGGATGATACAGGCACTTGTCATTGAATCTAAATATGTTAAAATCAAAAAACTTTGGAGAACAATGCTAATTATTCCATGGGCTGTTCCAGCGATGATTACGCTGATGGTCTTCAAAAACGTATTTGATACGGCAGGACTTGCCAATCAGTTGCTTTATGCAACAGGTTCGATGGAACAGGTTTCAACATTCCTGTTTAACATTGGGCTTCAGGGAGCCATTGACAATCCAATCTTCTGGTTGACCCGTGTGTATAACGGGCCATTGGCTAAAGCCATTATTATTCTTGTCAACTTATGGTTGGGTTCACCTTACTTCATGATGCTTATTACAGGGGTATTAACTACCTTGCCTAAAGATTTGTATGAAGCAGCTTCAATCGACGGTGCTTCAAAATGGCAGAGTTTCAGAAATATTACGCTACCATTGATTCTACGTGCAACTTTGCCGGCAATCATAATGACGTTTACATTTAACTTCAATAACTTCGGAGCTATTTACTTTCTGACAGGAGGTGGACCGGATTGGCCAAGGGAACTTGTGCCAACTTCTATGAGAATTATGGGAGGTATTCCCGGACAGACAGATATTCTGATATCCTGGATATATAAACTGTCATTTGATAATAACGCTCAGTTGTATAACGTTGCGGCAGTTTACTCGATACTTATCTTTGCCTTCGTTGGATTTGTCTCGGTGTATAATCTGTCAAAATCCAAAGGATTATGGGAGGAGGATTAAGATATGAAACGAAAATTTACTGATGTATTGCTTTCCATCTTATCTTACTCATGGCTGATTATTTCAGCGGTAGTTGTGCTGGTTCCGCTCTTATGGATGATATCTGCAGCCTTTACAAGTGGAAAACTTCTTTCAGGAGTCCCACTGTTTCCAGATCCATCCAGATTTAGTTTAGAGCATTACCAGTTTATCTTCTCCTATCGTTCGAATCCAGCACAGGCATTGGCTGACTTCCCTGGGGCATTCGTTCGAACCTTGCAAATTGCTATTCTCAACACCATTGGGGTTGCCTTTTTCTCGGTAACGACGGGTTATGCCTTTGCTCGTTTACGTTTCAAAGGGAAAAAGAATATGTTATTGACGATGATGGTTCTTCAAATGTTCCCGTCGTTCATGGGGATGGTTGCTTTATTCCTTTTATTCAGAACCTTCGGATTCTTAAATAAACCAAACTACTTGGCACTTATTTATACAGCAGGTTCAATTCCATACAACACATTCTTGGTACGCGGGTTCATGAGGAATATTCCTAAGTCATTGGATGAGGCTGCTGCGATTGATGGAGCAAGTCCATTACAGATTTTGCGAATGATTCTGTTCCCTCTGATTGTACCGATTATTGGATTTATTTCCATTAGTGCATTTATGGCTCCGTGGCTAGATTTTATTCTTCAATATCGTTTCCTTCAGCCTGAACGTATGACGGTAGCGGTATGGTTGTTTAGAACAACAGATCCATTTAATACTCTATTCTACAATCCATTGCGCTTTATGGCGGGAGCACTGCT
>DOKQ01000152.1 GCA_003510215.1 Erysipelotrichaceae bacterium | reverse complement strand
ATCATTTGAAGGGTTGCCAAAAAGACATAACTGACTAAATGTGAAACGTTCATTTGCTGAAGAGAAATCATAAAATCCTCAACATCTGTAGTTTCAAAAAATAGAATGACTGTGGCTGCTATAATAACTAAAATAGATGTTTGATTGAATCCATCGATCAACCCCTGCGTTTTAATGGTTATAAACTGCCATTGAAACAGAATCGTTGAATCTGAATTATCTAGCATAACTTTGAATAGGAATATAAATACGACAAAAACAATGAGTGCTGCAACGACCTTTTTAAAGAATGGGAAAAACTTTCCTTCAAATAGGGCCAGCACCATGGTTAGTGGTAAGATGATAAAGTATCCAAACTTCCAATCATAGATGGCACCCAATAAAATCGCACTTAGTAAAAAGACAAACTTTGTGGTTGGATACAGTTGACTCAATAATCCTTTGTTCGCTCGATTCATATCAATCATCCTTTCTAAAAGAATATCCCGCCCGAAGGCGGGATGTTCCAACTTCTTTATTCAGGAATATACTGTTCGCCTAGTGGGAATTTTGTTAATGTACGTGCTGGTATTGCCTTGATAATGAAGAAGACAATAATGACAGAAACAAACTTATCCACGGTTTCAGTAATCAATGCTGTCGTGATTACTGACTGCCATAAGGATTGCCCTGTTGCCAGTAAGAAGGATGTAATAAAACTCGATCCAGACCCTGTAACACCACCGAACATATAGACTGTGACTGGGTTGGCGGTTAATTGAGTAATCAACCAAATAAGTACACTGGTGATAATGATTCCCTTAACATCTTTAAACCAGCCTCTTTGAGCGCAAAGACCCGCAACGATCCCAATCGCCACGTTTACCACTGCATAAGCAATCCAAACTGGAGCTGTAATACCAAGAATCAGATTGGTTACCAATCCTGTAATACCGCCAAATAATGGACCTGCAAGCGCACCGACAAGAATCGTTCCGATAACGTCGATGAATACTGGCAGTTTAAGTACGAGGGCAAGTTGTCCTCCTACGTAGTTGATTGCAATTCCAATCGGAATAAGTAGAATTGCCATCGTTGAATACTTTTGAACTTTGCTCATTGCTGTACCTCCTCTTCTAGTTTAGCTGAGCTATTTCATGGAAAGACTTCTCGATACCTTTCCATTACTTCCTTTGTAAAGCAAGTCTTCAAAAACATCTCTTTGCACTTGCGAACATCTAAATCCATACAAACAAATGCATTCTTGGGTTTCTTCCAACTATCTACAAGATCAACCAAGCATTGTCCATGGGCTTTTCCTCCCATAACTATATCTAAATGCGTGTGTGTCAGTGTCGTGCAAATATCTTCATCCATCGCTGCAAGCACCGCAATTAAATCATGGATGACAACACCAATGTAACCATTAACTGTCCAGTAGGCCTTGACATAGTCATTCACCATGTGTGCCATCATTTCACCTTTTGGTCCACAGGCGAGCTTCATAAATGTTAAATCATTCATATCAAATATACATTGATGTGTTGCATCTAGTCCAATCATAACAATTGGAACCTCATCCCCAATCGAATATACTTTCTCAACCGCATCTGGATCAAACCAATAGTTGAACTCAGCGACTGGAGTCACATTTCCTCTTCGCACACCACCGCCCATGGACCAGATTTTTTTAATTTGACGCATTGCGGCTTCATCTTGCTCTATTGCTAAGGCAAGGTTACTCATCGGACCCACTGAGATGATTTCAACTTCATTTGGAAATTCCAAAGCACATCGAACCAGAAAATCAATGGCTGACTCCTGTTTGAACAACTCAGGATTTACTTTTAAGTCAATGCCACCTAATCCATCTTTCCCATGAACATCACCACCATCCAAATGATCTGAAGGCTTATTTTCCTTGACCACAGGATATCGGCTATACGCACCTTGATAAATCGGTATGGATTGATTCATGTAGGTAACAATCTTGTTCGCATTTGTTGTCGTATGCTCAATTCCTTTATTCCCTGCAACTGTCGTAATCCCCAATACATCAAACATATCTGAGTTTAACAGTGTTAATAAAGCAATGGCATCATCAATGCCTGGATCTGTATCAAAGATCACTTTTCGTTTCATCCTAACATCTCCTTTCGAAACATCAGTTCGATATCGTCCTTAAAATCATCAAATATTGTGGTTAAAAATAAATGAAAGAAGGCCTTGGAGTCAACGTTTAACGCAATGTTTACTGGTGGTCGATCACTTAACATTCGAAAATCCACAATAGACTCTCCTAAAGCTTTCCCCTCTGTAACAATATCCACACTACCCTTCTCAAATTTGAGTATATGATGTGAAACAAGATAGGCAATCACAAGAGGATCATTAATGATACATCCTAAGGTGCGTTCCTGATTCCAGTGAAAGTTTACATAAAACTGAGTTATATCATATACATAGGTTGAAAGGGGGGTATTAAACTGGCGAATCATGTCTCTTTTATTAGGAGATAACAGGATTTTATACGTGACATCCAGGGGAACGAGTGTGACATTTTTGGGTTTAGCTTCAAAAAAGGTATCAGCCGCATCGGGATCACACCAGAAATTGTATTCAGCCACTTCGGAGCAATTTCCATGAGTCTTAGCTGCTCCCCCCATAATCACAATCTCTTTGGCAAGTTGTAATGCATGGGGATCTTTTTGGATGACCATTGCAAGATTGCTTAAAGGCCCAAGTGCTGCTATGGTGATTTCATTTGGATATCGGTAACAACTTTTGATGATAAAATCAATGGCAGATTCCTGCTCCTTTGGATCGATATCAGGGAAATAAATTTCGCCGATACCATCTTTCCCATGGGTATCTGTTGCATCAACGTAGTTACGTTTTAGTGGTAATAAGCTTCCTTTGTGTATCGGAACATCCGTACGGTTAACCATCGATAGTGCTTTGTAAGCATTACGTGCTCCCTGATTTACCTCAATGTTCCCACTGGCAATCGTTAGTCCAAGTAGTTCAATTGATGAATGTTTAGCCGCAAACAAGATGGCGAGGGAATCATCAATTCCTGGATCCACATCCATGATTAGTTTTAGTTTCGTCATACAAGTTCCTCAAGTGTTGGCATTGCGGATTGTGCTCCACGTTTTTTAACTGCACAGCTCGCTGCTTTAACTGCAAAAGCTACGGCTTCGTTTAGTGGTTTTCTTTGAGCAATTAAAGTAGCTAAAGCTCCATTGAATGTATCGCCTGCCCCTGTTGTATCCACTACCTCCGTTTTATCTGCTTCAATATGAACCATGTTGAATCCATCGTGAAAATATGCTCCATCTTCACCAGCTGTCAAAATCACCTGATTTGGATAATGTCTTAGAACAGATTCCTTATCCTTTTGAAAGATTTTCTCAAGTTCAACTTGATTGGGTGTTAAAAAAGTAATTCGTCTCATCCATTCTAGGTCAAATGGCTGATATGGAGCTGGATTGACAATAATCATTTTGCCGAGGTCATCACACTTATCAAGTAAATAATCAATCGTTTCCATCGGTATCTCAAATTGAGTCATGATTACATCTGCTTCTTTTATTTTCTGAATGTTCGCATCAATATCCTCTTTAGAAACCTTGTGATTTGCTCCAGGGACTACGACAATCATATTATCCTGTGAAGATATAAAAATAGGTGCCACACCACTTGGAACGTTACTTATTCTTCGTACGCCCTCAACGTTGACCCCCACGTTTTGAAAGTTAGCCAGCAGATAATCTCCGTGTGCATCCTCCCCGACACAACCAATCATGGAAACTTCTGCTTGCAATTTTTTTGCGGCTACTGCCTGATTGGCACCCTTACCGCCAGGATGTATAGAAAAATCTTTTCCCAATACAGTTTCTCCAACTTGAGGGAACTGGTCCATTTGGACCATCAGATCTGCATTAATGCTCCCGACAACGACAATTTTCATAACTACCTCCCGCACTTATTTACTTCTAGTTTAAAACGTTAAACCACCTTTGTCAATAATTTTGAAAGCGCATTCAAATGTAGGGTTAATTTTTCTTCCTTTTAATAGTTAATCGTTTTATCAAAATGGTTTATACGTATAAGTTTTATCGATGGCAATTGTACTGAAATATCTTGTGTGATAGAATAAAAGAAAAGCAAAGGTGGTATATTATGTCAGTAACTATCAGAGATATTGCTAAAAAATGCAACTGTTCCATCACCGCTGTTTCACTGGTTCTAAACAACCGTCCAAACCGGATTTCCGAACCTGTGAAACAACGAATCCGCGAAGCAGCAAAAGAATTTAATTATCATCCAAATCAAATCGCGTTAAGTTTAGTTACAAGAAAAACCAATGTTATCGGCCTTATTCTTCCCGATATTTCAAATGCCTTTTTTAGTGAGTTTGTTAAAGAAGTTGAATCTGAATGTTCAAAGCACGGATACACCTTAATTTTGGCAAGCACAAATGAGTCAGCCGCAAGTGAACTTGAAGTTGTGCGAACCTTCATTTCAAGAGCATTAGCTGGTATCATCTTAATCCGTTCCAGTATCGGTCTTGAAGAGTTCCAGGATCTGATTTTTACAGCTATTTCCACATGTGATACACCATTTATATGTGTTGACCGCAGTTTTAAATCTGGAAATATCAAAAACATTATTATTGATCAGAAACAAGGTGGTTATCTGGCAACGAAGCATTTGATTTCCTGTGGATACAAGAATATTGGAATGATTACCGGTCCCTTAAAACTTGCTACTGCGATGATGCGACTCGACGGTTATAAACAGGCACTGGAAGAAGCACATATTCCTTTCAATGAATCCTTAATTTATGAGGGTGACTTTTCAAATGAAAGTGGTGAGTTGGGTACTGCTAAACTGATGGAAGCTAACGTCGATGCAATCTTTGCAAGTAACGATATGATGGCATTTGGAGTGTATAAGGCCATCCATCAGCTGGGTTTATCTATCCCTGATCGACTTGGTGTGATTGGGTTTGATGATATTCAGTTTGCATCCATCGTTTCACCTTCGCTGACCACCATTCATCAACCGATGCAGGAAATTGCCAACGAGGCAGTTAACAGCTTGCTTGATATGATTAAAGGCTCAAGTCCTTTAGGTCATACCAAAATGTTCGAACCTTCCCTCATTATACGTGGAAGCACAAAAAAACAATAATGTACAAAGGTCTTGAAAAGGACCTTTTTTAGTTGAAGATGAAATTTTGCTTATTTTTCACAACTCTGCCTCAATTTTTTATAATCCTCAAATGTTTCAATCGTTCTAAGTGTTTTTGATATTTAAGTTTTTCATGAATCATAAGTGTCATCTTTTAGATTGATTCAATGCGTCTTTAGTACTATGATAATCTTGAGGTGAAGCATATGAAGAAAACGATTCTCTATTTATGTATTCTCTTACTCGTTGGTTGTAGTTCCAAAATCAATTATGGAAGGTATGTATTGGACGATAGCCACTCCCCATTTACCTCTTGGATTGATATACACCGGGACGGAACCTATGAGTTTAATGCTTCTGATAATGTATCCTATCGTCCTTCTGGTAAGTTCACAATTTCATCAAACCGACTCACTTTGCACGTTGGGGATAATTCCTCTTACTATTTCTTAATAGATGATGACACTCTGGTTTACCAGGGTAGTACAACTGAAGGTAACTTTATCAAAAAGGGTTCAGTTTATCGGTTTCAAGGCACAGAAGGTAACTAACTGCTCATATGAGCAGTTTTTTTGATTTATTATTGTAAAACAATAATTTATATGCTATTATGTGCTTATAATTATTATAAAACAATAATTTGGAGGTTATATGAAATATCTGGTACGTTACTTAAATCTTGTATTGCTACTTATATTCACCTTGAGTCTAGCACTATTCGCTTCCCTGGAAGTCACTTCTCTTACATCAATTAACGTTTACATTGGATACCCAGTGAAATTGATTGTTGATGTGCTGCGATCATTATCCCTAACTTCTGAACTAGGTAATATCTTAGCCTGGATCCTGCTCATATTTATATGTGGCCTTCCATCCGTATTCGGATGGTGGATGTATCAGAAAGATCATCACAATCGAGTGTTGCTTTATCTTCTTATCCTTTTTTCTATAAGTTTGATTTATCTTTATTATGGCTTGCTTAACTATTGGTTCATTCACCCAATGTTTAGTTCAATGGTGACTGAGTATCTTGGTGTTTTGTATTTTATCATAAGCATATTAATCTTTGGTTCCATCGGTTGCATCTGGGTTGTTTACATCATGATTCACGCAAACAACCGAGAACAACTTCTCAGTTCATGTCAACTTATTCTGCTACTCGCTGCTATGGTACTTACAGTCTCTCTTGGACTATCCGTTGCAGACCTGATAAAACCCACAGATGCTACCTCTTTGCTAGGACTAAGTCTGCTGCTTCAAGGATCAAAAATCATTCCAGAGACCCTGATGATTATCTTACTAATAAAACTGATTCAGTTTACTTCACTCATGCATATAGATGTGTTCTCAGTTTCACTACTTCCGAAACTTGCATCCATTCGAAGACTTTCAAAGGCGATTGTACTCCTTGCAATTATCCTTCCTGTTATAAATGGATTTGCACAACTTGGATTTATACATCACCTGCATGATGTTTCTATTGTCATCCAATTTCCGTGGACAGAGCTTATCATCTCATTTACTCTCTTATTTATCTGTGAACTTCTGATTCAGGGCATAGAAACATCAGAAGAAAATAAGCAGTTTATCTAGCATGGGCATCCGTGTACATCTTGAGGATCAGCTCAAGATCAATCAAATGACATCGAAACAACTTTGCGAGAAGGTTGGTATTACTGAAGCAAATATGTCCTTGCTTCGAACTGGTCAGGTCAAAGGAATTCGATTCAATACATTAAATAAAATATGCTATCACCTCAATTGCTCGGTGGGGGACATCTTGCAATTTGATGGTGAATTACAGGAGGATGACAATGAAAACTAAATTACTGACACTCTGCTTCATGCTTTTCCTCGGCGGTTGTACATTAGCTGCCAGAGAGTATGTACCTATTGAAAATCCAGATCAACCTTCGATTCCATCAGATCAAGTCATTGGTATTTACATAGGCGCTTTCAAGACCTCAACAAATGAAATCCCCAAGTTTAACAGGGCAGACTCTTCTCAAACATTCTTCTTAGTAGATCAAGAACGCAGAGATGGCGAAACCTATAATTTCTCCGAGGTCTCCGGTAACTTTTTCAGTAGCCACACAAATCATATACTAAAGGATGATGGTACAGATATTACTTTTACTGCCAGTCTGCCGATTCTTTCGAGCAAAAGTAGTTTTATCAGCGCTTATGTGATTCGAAAGAATAATCAAGGAGATTATTATACGGAACTAATCAATAATTATCATCCTTTAGGATTATCTAACATCACACTTCAGGAGTCATATACAGAAGAAGTGAACGGTGAGTCTACAATGACCACTATTTCATTTAATCTTTCATTTGAGCATATGGATCCCCTCGTGCAGACACGAATACTACGAATGAATGATCAGTATCATGTCCTAAGTGAGCTATTCATCGATAGTGAAACCACAGTAGAACTTCATAACTCCAATGAAATGATTATCATAGAAGAAACACGATCGAATCAAGATAATGATGAGTATATTATAAGAAAAGTCTACTCATATAATGAGATTAAAAAAGATAGAGAAGTTCGTCATATGCTTGTGGGAGAGGATGATCATATCTTTGGCCGCATATTCAATGTCATCCTAAAAATCAAGGAATAAACAAAACCCTCTACATTACGCAGAGGGTTATTTTCGCTATGGTGCCG
>DOKQ01000038.1 GCA_003510215.1 Erysipelotrichaceae bacterium | reverse complement strand
GAGGTGCCACTGTCCGTTAAGCAATCGATGTAAACATGCTCAGCTCTCACTTTAAACACATTGTACCTGGCTTCCTTAAGCCATTCAATACGTTGTTCTTTCGTTGTCTTCTTTACATGTTCGACCATTTTAATTCGAAATGGTTCGGCTGTTTGAAATTGCATAAAGATATTCTCCTTTGTTTCGTACAGATTCATTATGCCATAGTTTGTAAGTGCTTACACGATGAAAATCGTGAAAATGATGGAAGAAATTTCATTTATGCAAAAATGTGCTTTCAATCACATTAGTTAAGAATCTTAAACAAAATAGATGAAAAGATAAATGGATGAGTTGACATCTTGATGTGATGTCAATTATGATGAGTCTGTAGATAGTTAGTTAATTCTAACTTCTGCTTAGAAGTGGAAAATGGTGGAACTAATGAAACATATGATTATTGTGCGATTAGTGACCTTTCAATATACATACAATGGTTAATCGAAGGAAATTATATACAGGGTTATGGGGAACTCTTTTTATCCTTGCCTTGACATCGATTTTTATTGGAAGTATGGAGTTATCTTTACCTCAACTAATTCAACTGGATCAGGTTGCTTGGATGCTACTAGTGACGAGTCGGTTGCCAAGACTTGTAAGCGTTGTGATTACAGGCGTTGGATTAAGTGTGGCAGGATTACTCATGCAACAGTTATCACAGAATCGTTTTGTTTCTCCTTCTACAGCTGCTACCCAGGACTCTGCAAGACTTGGAATTCTGGTTTCTATGATCTTTTTTTCTTCGAGTACGATGTATGTACGGGTGGGATTTGCTTTTATGTTTGCGCTATTGGGCACAGGCTTATTCATCACTGCCATCGAAAAGATTCGCATCAAAAATATGATATTTGTACCTTTATTAGGAATGACATTGGGTATGGTTATCGATAGTCTGACAACATTTCTTGCTTTGCGTTTTGACGTTATGCAGGCATTGAGTGCCTATATGGTCGGTAATTTTTCACTATTAATTCGAGGTCGCTATGAACTTCTTTACCTTGCCATCATCGTCGTTGGGTTAGGTTATGTATTTTCTCATCGATTTAGTGTGGCATCTATGGGAGAAGCTGTGGCGGTAAACTTAGGTTTAAACTATAGACAAACGATTCAACTTGGACTTTTGATCGTATCATTAATCAGCGCTGTGATTGTGGTGACCGTAGGTAGTATCGCTTATGTGGGATTGATTGTTCCCAATATCATATCTATGACATTTGGCGATAATCTAAAGAGAACGTTACCGACAACCGCATTGGTAGGAGCTAATTTTTTATTACTGGCTGATATCCTTTCGCGAGTAGTGATTTATCCGTATCAGGTACCTGTTGGTTTGATTGTCGGTGTAGTGGGTAGTCTATTGTTTATTGTAATTCTAGTTCAAAAGAGGAAACTTGCATGAGTGATCGCAGGAAAATAGTCATCTTAATATGCCTAACAATTCTTTTAGTGATGGCATACATCTTTTATCAGATGCCACTGCACCATGCTCCTTACTTTCTGTCAAGAAGATTACCAAGAGTGTTTGCTATGATACTTGCTTCGGCTGCGATAAGCATCTCTACTGGACTCTTTCAGACCATAAGCTCCAATCGAATTCTTACACCGGATTTGCTAGGATATAGTTCGATGTATGCATTGATGCAAACCCTAATGATATTTCTAGTTGGAGGCATGGGGTGGATCATCCAAAGCCCACTGGTAAGTTTTTTGCTAGTATCTAGTGTTATGGTACTAAGCTCCATGGTACTCTATACCCTTGTTCTTAGAAAGACTGCCGGGAATATGTATCTATTGCTTTTGCTAGGTATGGTTATCTCCACGTTTTTCCGAAGTTTCAGCTCGTTTTTTCAACTGATCATGGATCCTAATGAATTTTCAATCTTACAGAATCGTTTGCTTACCAGTGTAAATAGTGCAAACACACAAGTCATTTTCATCAGTGGTGTTGTGATTGTTGTGGTGCTTCCTTGGATTATACGAAATCTTCATAAGTATGATGTGCTTTCGCTCGGAAATACCCATGCGATCAATCTGGGAGTTGATGTTGCAAAACTGAATCAGGTGACATTGTTTGTGATTGCTGTTCTTGTCTCAGTTGCCACATCGATGCTTGGACCCATGATGTTTCTTGGATTACTATCCGTAAACTTGGCACGTCAAATCATGACAGATTACCGCCACAAGTCACTTCTTCTGACCAGCTTTGTACTTGCACTTCTCTTTCTGGTATTTGGTCAGCTGATGCTGGAGCGTATCTTTGCCTTTTCCATTAATCTGGCAGTAGTGATTAATGTGATTGGGGGAAGTTATCTTATTTATCTAATAGTAAAGGAGAAGGCTTTATGATTGAAACTCACAAAATACAGAAAAGCTATGGAAATGTTTCAGTATTAAAGAACGTTTCATTATCGATCAAACCTGGAAAATTAACGGTGATTATAGGTCCTAACGGCGCAGGGAAATCAACATACCTTAATATTATGGCCCGTATGCTACAGGCAGATCATGGTGAAATAATCGTCGATGATAAGCCATTAAAAAAGTATAAAAAGCTTGAGTTGGCTAAAAAGATGGCAGTACTTAAGCAAAGCAATCAGTTACAACTGCGGTTGACGGTTGAAGAGTTAGTGGCTTTTGGTCGCTATCCGCATAGTCAGGGAAGACTGGATGAAACAGATGATACGTACATTGAGGAGGCATTAAGGTTCACTTCACTAACAAGTATGAGACACAAGTACTTGCATCAGCTTTCAGGAGGTCAGCAGCAGCGCGCCTATATTGCCATGGTACTGGCACAAAATACAGATATTATCCTGCTGGACGAACCGTTAGCAAGTCTGGATTTAAAACACAGCCTGGATGTTATGCGTTTACTCAAAAGATTAACGGTAGAACAGAAGAAAACCATTGTGATTGTGGTTCATGATGTGAACATGGCTGGACTATTTGCGGATGATATTATCGCGATGAAAGAAGGACAGTGTATATATCAAGGGACAGTGGATGAAGTTTTTACTACACCTGTCCTCGAAGCGATTTATGATATTCCGTTTAATGTTCAGTGCATTCAAGATAAGAAATTTTGCATTGCTTACTAGAAAAGGAGTTCTTTTATGAAAACGCTTAATTTAGCAAA
>DOKQ01000164.1 GCA_003510215.1 Erysipelotrichaceae bacterium | reverse complement strand
ACCTCTTCTATCGATAATTCCGGATTCTGTCGGAAGGTCTGTGCCATGAGTTTAACAGCCTTTTGCTCCTTTGGTGTATAGGCACGTAATGCATGTTGGACTCGATTGCCACATTGAGATAAAATCTTGTCTGGAATATCAATTGGATTTTGTGTAACAAAGTAAACGCCAACGCCTTTGGAGCGAATCAGTCGAACCACAAGCTCAATTTTATCTACAAGAACCTTAGGGGCATCGTTAAACAATAGATGGGCTTCATCAAAGAAGAAGACTAGTTTTGGCTTATCCAAATCTCCGACTTCAGGAAGATTTTCGAAGAGTTCTGATAGCAACCAAAGTAAAAAGGTAGAATATACAGCAGGGAAGTGAAGCAGTTTCTCACTTGCCAAGACATTGATGAATCCTCGCTGATTGATATCTGTCTTCATTAAATCTTCGATCTCAAAGGCAGGTTCACCAAAGAAATGATCTCCTCCCTGATCTTCCAGTGACAAGATGGAACGAACAATAGCTCCAACAGATACCTTGGATACAGTTCCATACTCAACAGTTAACTCGGAGGCATTATCAGAGACAAACTGACACATGCTTCGCAAATCCTTTAAATCAATGAGTAGCCACCCCTGATCATCTGCGACACGGAAGATCACGTGTAGTACACCTGTTTGTACATCGTTGAGATTCAGGATACGAGCTAATAGCATCGGTCCCATATCTGTAATCGTTGTTCTAAATGGATGTCCAAGTTCACCGAAGATATCGAAGCAGCGCACAGGGAAAGAGGCAGGGTTGAACGATTCGATAGCTAATAGATTAATGCGTTTTTGAAGACCTTCATTCATTTCAATCGGCTGTGCCAATGATGCGAGGTCTCCCTTTACATCCGAAAGAAAAACAGGAACGCCAAGATCACTGAAATGTTCTGCCAATACTTTCAGTGTGATGGTTTTACCGGTACCGGTGGCACCAGCGATAATCCCATGGCGGTTTGCCATTTTCGGATGTAGGACAATATGAGGCTGTCCAATAACAAATGGTTTAATTAGGTTCATAGGTAATCTCCTTATGTACTTATTATAAGATTGATAGGAACTGAAAACAATGAAGAACCATAAAATCATAAAAAAAAGCGGTTATCATGCGCTTTTTCTTGAAATGTACGGTATACACTGTTATAACTTATCTGAAGGTGGAATAAATTATGTTTGATCGTTTTAGAAAACCCTTGCCGAATCGGCTTCGCATTTTATTACTTCTTTTTTTTCCAATCATGACGCTGATGGGTGCTATATCTTTTGGTATGAGTGAATCAGTTGAAGGGCTTATAAAAATCCTGTTCTCTGTTGCTTTACTCACACAGGATTATATTGAAGTAGGTGGCGTTGGTGGCGCATTGTTAAATGCGGGACTCATTGCTCTTATAAATATTGGAATTATGTTTGTATTAAATATCTCGTTTAATGGACTGCTTATGGCTGCTTTTTTTACTGTCTTTGGCTTCTCGTTTATGGGAATGAATGCTCTAAACATCTTGCCTATCTATCTGGGTGGTTTTATCTACAGTCGTGCACGCCACATACCGTTTCGTCAGGTGGTACTGATTTCAATCTTTGCCAGTGGGCTTGCTCCCATTGTCAGTCATGGTTATTTCGGATTTGTGGAAAATCACATATTGGGGCTTTTGATTGCCACCTTTAGTGGAATCATCATTGGTTATTTCATCATTCCATTATCCCAGCATATGCTTCGTTTTCATGATGGCTTCAATCTTTACAATATTGGATTTACATCGGGATTGGTTGCGATTGTGTATACATCCTTTTTACGAGCCACAAAACTTGATTTTGTTTTTGACAGTTATATCTACAAAGATCATAGCTCCATAATTATTGCGATGGTTCTGGTATCATCCCTTTATATGCTTGTCATAGGGATTTTTTCTGCTCATGATCTAAAGGGGAGAATGAAGGAAATTATGGGTCGAAGTGGTCGCTTGGTATCCGACTTTACCAATGCGGCAGGACTTGGAACTGCCTGTTTCAATATGGGGCTTTTGGGATTGTACTCCATGCTCATTGTTATTTTGATGGGTGGTTACTTCAACGGGCCAGTGCTTGCGGGTATTTATTCGATTATCGGGTTTGGGGCTTTTGGTAAGCACGTAAAAAACATGACACCACTCATGATCGGTGCTGTCCTAGCGGCATATGTGCTACAACTTGATATCTCCTCCACCTCTGTTGTTGTCCCTGTGTTATTTGTGACAACCATTGCTCCGATTGCTGGGGTTTATGGTTGGTTCTGGGGTATTGTGGCGGGATTTGCTCACATCTTTCTTGTGAGTCAGTTTGTAGGGTTTCATCAGGGAATGAACTTGTATAATAATGGTTTTACCGGTGGTATGATTGCCGGGATGCTTGTGCCGATGATTGAGTCGGTAAGGAGGAAAAAAGATGAGTAAGAAAGTTAAGATTATCACTCGACTGGTCGATGAACTTACGAGCTGGTTATTAAACGAAACATATACTCAGGTGGATGTCAGCATTATCCCTATGGATGAAGGGATTGAACTTCGTTTTGTCCATTACAATAGCACAATGACGGATAAACGAATAGAAGAAATCCGATCCGTTTTGAATCAAGAACGTCAGATTGAAATGGAATCCTATTATTGGCCACTGATTGGTGAGTCCAACGATGAAGAGAGTTTGCAACTGGTGGGTCGTATGACGGATACAGCTGTTGTGGAACGTTTCGACAAGGATGTGAC
>DOKQ01000185.1 GCA_003510215.1 Erysipelotrichaceae bacterium | reverse complement strand
GTTAGAAAATGTTCAAGTCATTGACCATGCGGAAGTTCTGAACATACTTACGGAAGATGGCAAAGCTTCGGGTGTGCTTCTTTACATCAGGCAAAACCTGGTTGTAGTTAGGGCTAAATCCATCGTCATCGCATCAGGAGGAGCCGGTGGGCTATTTGAGCGAAAGATTAATCCGATGGATGTGCTATCCAGTGTGTCTGGGATGGCAATTGTACTCGGGGTAAAAATGGTTAATCTTGAGTTTCATCAGATGATGCTTGGTTACAAGCAAAATGATGCTCCAGTCATTTTTAATGAGAAGGTATATCCTTATACATTATTTACCGATCAACAGGGTCAACCTATTGAGATACAGAAGGATTGGCTTACATCACGTAGCACTCATGGACCTTTTACCAGTCGGCTAATCAGTAAGATGGTGGATTTAACCTTACTTCAGTCCAAACAAGCAGGTAAGATTTATGCCCAGCTAAACCCGACCTATCTTTCATCGTCAAGCGAGTTTGTGCAACATTATGTTCACTGGTTAAACAAAGAACGTGGCATAGATCCATATCAGCGTCACGAAGTAGATATGTATTATCATGCATCCAATGGCGGGATTGCCATTGGATCCGATGGTTCAACCCAGGTTCAAGGAATCTTTGCCTGTGGGGAAGCGACAGGTGGAATGCATGGTGCAGATCGTTTGGGTGGTTTCTCAAGTGTCAATGGACTGGTATTTGGCGAAATTGCCGGAGACTCAGCCGCAAAGGCTGCGCGCTTGACAACACACGTCAAAAAGATTGAGATTCGTTGTGTCTGGATCCATCAGGCTAAAGTAAAAATTGAAGATCTTCAACACCAGTTTAGTGAATTTATGATGGTTACAAAACAAAAACAACACCTTGATTGGTTACAGAATATGATTGAAACGTGGTTGAATCAGTTTGTTACATGCGATATATCTGAAAAGCCATTGGAAGAAATCAGATATTCGATGCGACTGCAATCGTTGTGTTATCATGCTTTGGCAATGGTAGTTGCATCCTCAAATCGCAAGGAATCCCGTGGCAGTTTTTATCGAAGTGATTATCCAACTGAATGTAAAGAAGCAAAACTTCAATATATATATTATGACAAGACAAAGATTCATTCAGAATTTGTCATCAAAAAGTGAGGTAACTTATGAATATCGAAGACATTAAAAAACAGATACATAAAGGACTGATTGTTTCCTGTCAAGCACTGGAACATGAACCATTGTATCTTGAAGAGTTTTCTCTGATGCCTTATATGGCATTAGCCGCCAGTCAATCGGGTGCCTGTGCCATTCGTGCGAATTCTGTTCGTGACATTGTGGCAATAAAGAAGATGGTGGATCTACCGGTGATTGGTATCATTAAAAAGGAATATCCCCCTTTTGAACCTCACATCACCGTGACGATGGCAGAAATTGATGCACTGGTTGAAGCGAAGGCAGATATTGTGGCATTCGACTGTACACAACGGCCAAGACCCCAGTTTAAACATGTCGAGGATTATGTTACGGCTATCAAAGCAAAGTATCCTGATATCATTCTGATGGCAGACATCTCAACTGTGGATGAGGCAAAAGCTGCGGAAGCGTGTGGTGTTGATTTTGTTGGTACAACACTTTCAGGGTATACACCGTATTCACCACAAGTGGAGGGACCTGACTTCGAGTTAGTCAAAGCGGTTGTGCAAAATGTCAGTATCCCTGTGATCGCGGAAGGACGGATTTATTGTCCGGATCAGGCAGCGAAAATGATTGAAACCGGAGTGTTTGCGGTTGTGGTTGGGGGAGCGATTACACGTCCTGCAGAAATCACCTCACGATTCAAATCAGCGATTGATAAGGTCAGCGTATGAGATACTATGTGGCAGTAGATATTGGGGGAACAGAGGCGAAACTTGGAATCATCGATTCACGAGGGAAGATTCATTCAAAGATGTCTGTAGCTGTTAGTTTTGATCAGTATGAAACGCCAATCATCGATACCGTAATTAAGGGAGTCGAGCAACTCATTGAAATTCAGGGAGTTAAACGTAACTATTCAGGCATAGCGGTCAGTGCTGCAGGACAAATTGATGTGACTTTGGGTAAAGTCATTGGAACCAATGGTCATATAAAAAACTATGAAGGCACAAATATTAAACAACGTCTTGAAGAAAAATTTGGTATACCGGTGACCGTGATCAATGATGCGAATGCGATGGTTCTGGGCGAATGCTGGAAGGGCAGTGCGAAATCATTTACGCATGTTTTGGGTGTTACCATTGGAACCGGTGTCGGTGGTGGAGTCGTCATTGATGGACACTTATTGCAGGGACATCGAGGAATTGCGGGTGAGATTGGTCATTTTCCAATCAATTACGATGGAACTCTTTGTTCATGTGGTAATATCGGGTGTTTTGAGACAGTTGCTTCCATGAATGCTCTAATTGAGCGTGTAAAGAAATTACAGGTATTTCCAATGCCATTTAATGGTCGAGATATATTCAATCATCTTGTGGTTGATGAGATTGCCAACGAAGTGGATCAGTGGATCGCGGATATGAGTGCAGGACTTGTGGGTCTGATTCATATCTTCAATCCGCAGATTGTCGTTATAGGCGGTGGCGTAAGCTATCAGAAAACACATTTTCTGGATCCATTAAGGAATAAAGTATTGGAAAAAGTGATGCCATGCTTTGGTGAGCAGCTGGTGATCGAAGCCGCAACCTGTGGTAATGATGCTGGTATGCTTGGAGCACTCTATCACTTCATATCGCAGATGGATTCCAAGGGTAGGGATCAATGAAAAAAAGACGGTTTTCGCCGTCTTTTTCAACCATAATAAGCTTGAGTCAGTATGCTTTGCATATCTTTGACAAGAGCTAAACGAGGGTTACAAGGTGTACACTGATCCTCAAAGGCAAGATAACTGATGTATTCCACCTTTTCCATAAAGTCATTTTCATCGATACCTTGTTCTTTAAATGACAGTTTGATGCCAATTTCTTTGGCCAGTGTTTCACAGGCTTTTGCATAACTTTCAACACCTTCCTCGACAGTTGAGGCAGGCAGTCCAAGAAGTCTTGCTAGATTGGCATATTTTTCATTGGCTTTGTAGAAATTGTATTTTGGCCATACCGCAGGTTTGCTCGGTTGAGTCCCGTTGTATCGGATGACGTGGGGTAGTAAAATCGCATTGGCACATCCATGAGGGACATGGTAGATACCGCCAATTTTATGAGCCATGGAGTGATTGATGCCAAGAAAGCTATTGGCGAAGGCCATGCCTGCAATTGTAGAAGCATTATGCATTTTTTCGCGAGCCTCTGGATCGTTAGCGCCATTTTTGACTGCCCGTGGCAGATAATCGAAGACCATTTTAATGGCTTGAAGGCAAAGCCCATCGGTATAGTCACTGGCTAATATGGAGACATATGCCTCAGTTGCATGAGTTAATACGTCCATACCTGTGTCTGCTGTGACTTTGGCAGGTAGCGAAGCCGTCAACGTCGAATCCACAATGGCAACAGTTGGAGTCAAGGAATAATCAGCTAAAGGATATTTCTTGTTTGCCTTAGGATCGGTGATGACTGCAAAGGGAGTGACCTCACTACCTGTTCCAGAAGTCGTAGGAATACAGACAAGTTTTGTCTTTTTCCCCAGCTCCGGATATCGAAACGCACGTTTGCGTATATCCATAAATTTTTGCTTAAGATCATTAAAGTCAACTTCAGGGTGTTCATAAAACAACCACATGCCTTTTGCAGCGTCCATAGGTGAACCACCTCCAAGGGCAATAATCGTATCCGGTGCGAACGCATTCATCAACTCGAAACCCTTTCTGACTGTGTCAATAGAAGGATCCGGTTCAACATCACAGAA
>DOKQ01000175.1 GCA_003510215.1 Erysipelotrichaceae bacterium | reverse complement strand
TTCGTACTACTGGGCAGTTACAAGACCATTTCCTTCAGGTGATGGGTAGTTGACTTAATGAGCAGGCTGTGGTGGATTTTATCATCGAAGATCCAAATCAGTTTTTAGGTATGACTACCGAAGAAATCTGTGAGCATTGCTATGTTTCGAAATCGACGATCCATCGTCTATGCAAAAAGCTGGATGTGGAAGGGGTTAAGGAACTAAAAGTGCTTGTGACCATGTCAATGATTGATCGGGTGGCCCATCAGTCGGTACATAACTTTAATCAGCCGTTTGTTCAATCTGATTCCAATTTTGATGTGATTGCCAATTTGAGATCTCTTTATGAGCAGACGGTGATTTTAACTTCCAGTTCCATCGAAATGGATAAGTTGGATAAAATGATTTTGGCCATAAACAAGGCGGCGAGTATCGATATCTATGTGAATAGTACCTATGAGCCGATGGCGCATCTATTTCGAAATCAGATGATGGATATTGGCAAGATGGTTCATGTATTTTCAGATGGACATGAGCAGTTTGCGAGTGCACACAGTAGCAATGATACGCATGTAGCTATTGCCATTACATATGATGGATCACTTGATTTTTCCTATGATCTGATTACGATGCTCAAGCGTAATCGTACGGAGGTCATTTTGATTTCTTCGATGCAAAATCATGGGGTGTCGCATATGGGGACGTACAATCTTTATCTGACATCGAAGGAAGATGAGAAAATGCTTAGTCCGTTTTCTTCGAAACTTTCGTTAATGTATGTGCTGGATATGATCTATGGGCAGTATTTTAAGTTGAACTACGATCAGAATTATCAGTTTGTTTTGAAGAAGCGTCAGAAATACCAGAATTTCTTTGCGAAGAAAACGTAAATGGAAAGATGGCTTAGGCTGTCTTTTTTTACTATTTGAATAAACGACTTTACATTAACAGGTACCTGTTGTATAATATGTTCGACAGGTACCTGTTAATAAATAATGAAAGGAGGAATTTGATGAATCAAGATAAACAAGAAGGAATGATTGAATCTTTGGATCGTGTGATGCGGTTATTACGTCGTAGAGCACATAATCGACTACATACTGGTCGAGGTGTCTATCGCTTATTGCGCATTGTGCAAAATCATCCGGCAATCTCAACTAGAGAACTTGCGGAAATGTTGGATGTTCGACCATCTTCACTCAATGAACGTTTGGTCGCATTGGAATCAGAAGAGATGATTATTCGAAATCGGGATGCGGATGATCAGCGAGTCTTCACGGTTTCCATTTTGCCTAAGGGCATTGAGCATCTCGATGAAGTGGCATCTGCACGAAATGAGTTTCATGAAGTGCTTAAATCCATTTTGAGCGAAGAAGAAACAGAGCAGTTTCAATATTTAGCTGCGAAGTTTGCGGATGGGTTGGAAGCCGTACTTCCACCGGATGAACCATCGGGTGAAAACGGTTATCGTCGTGGCTCGCGTAGACGTCATCATCGCTAGTACAAAAAAGAACATGCGGAATGTTCTTTTTTATTGGATCTTCAGTTTTAAAATCTGTTCGCCATCTTCTTCTCTTCCCGTATCTTCAAATCCATACGAAAGATACATCTTATATGGCATATCATCATAGCGGGTAGAGGATACATAGAGATAGCGGATATTCTCTTTTTTGCACTTCTGTACCACCTGGTCCAAGAGTTGTTTTCCATACCCCTGATTCTGAAATTCAGTAGCAATCATCAGTCGCCACAGAAAGTAGACCGGATGATCTTCTTTGTCTGCGATGAAATTGTCAAGGCCTAGCATGACAAATCCAATGACCTGATTGTCAAGGGTGATGGCTCTTGGCCAGGCAATCGAGTAGTTGAGGTAGGCTTCTGCCAATGATACCACATTGGGAGCCACATGTTTCTTGTCCGCTTCACTGAGTGTGTCATAGATGGAAATAACGTCTTTGAGGTTGTCGTAGGTGATTTCTTTGAGTTCAATCTGTTTCATATCGTTTCCTCGCTTTAAACATATCGTAGCAATGGAGGTGACAAGAAGCAAGTTATTTTTAAGAGAAATACACTCCTGATTTAAGAATTTGATTTAATGAACATTCTGATTACTCATTTTAATTGTGCATTTCACATTCATTGATTATGATATATGTGGGTGATATGTATGACTAATTTTTCCAGACGACTGAAACTGATTCTGATTTCCTTTATTACCTTATCGCTAGGTGCTATAGGGATTTTCACTTGGACATACTTTGATCAAAAGAACCCTCCGGAAGTTGTTAATCCAACCAAAGATCTGTTAGTACAGTATAGTCGTCAGTGGGGATTGGGTGATGAGGTCATTGTCCATGTCAGTCACGACCGTGAATATTTATGGTATGTGGATCAGGGAAGCACGGGATTTGCGAGTTCGAGTAACTGTGGGCCAACCTCGGTAGAAATGGTGAGTCGCTGGTATAATCCGGCGAAGATCGCTTTGTCTTCGGATTTGCGTAAAAAATACCATCCAATGGGTGGATGGTGGTATGGGGCAGATATTGAAAATGCACTAAGTGATACGAGTATTCCATTTGAGGTTGTTCCTATTACTCTAGCTGAAGAGCTGGTGGATTTACTTGATTTGGGGAATATTCTTATTATTAAT
>DOKQ01000123.1 GCA_003510215.1 Erysipelotrichaceae bacterium | reverse complement strand
GCCTATGTTTTGAAACTGTCCGGATTTATCCCCAATGATATAAGCAGTTTCATCGCCGGAGCCTTGCAGATTCCCTTTATCACATTCATCACAGCCTCTCTTGTGGCAAAAGCACCCAGTGTCTATATCCAGACTCAACTTGGTGCAGCTGCACTGAACGATGACTCCATCCCACCTATTCTTTGGGTGATTGCATTGATTATTGTTTTAGGATAAATAATCATCTATCGGCGCATAATGAAAAAACACGTGAACAAACATTAAAAAACTCCCCTACGGTTTTTTCTGGGGAGTTTGTTCGATTAATGGGATTAAATTGGTTTTTCGCTCATCAATACTTACCGTTGCCACCGCTTTTTCAAACGCTCGTTTTTGGCCGATCAGAATCAGTGAACGGCTAGCCCGAGTAATCCCTGTATATAAAAGTCTTCTCTGTAGCATGCCTCCATATTCCAAAATAGCCGGCATAATCACGATTGGATACTCGCTACCCTGAGCCTTATGAACACTGATACAATAGGCATGGGTTATATTGATAAATGTTTCGGATGTGTATTCTACGATAATTCCATCAAAATCCACAATCAGACGATTTTGCTTGTTTTCATCTTCATAGTTATAGATAATCTCAACAAGTAGACCGATATCTCCATTAAACACATCATCATCCGGCTGATTTTTCAGTTGAAGAATTTTGTCACCTTCACGATACAGTCGATGACCTATCATCATTTCCCGCTTATCCACAGCTGGAGGGTTGCAAAGTTTCTGAAGCGAATGATTGAGAGTATCAATGCCTGCTGGGCCATTGTATTTAGCGGCTAAAACCTGAATATCATACGGGGTGTAGCCTTTAAGCAGTGCCTGTTCCACAATACTCATGATGCCATTTTTAACTTCGTATGGTGAAAACGGGTAGAACCGGACATCCTGATGAAGGTGTTGAACATCAAACTCTCCTTTTCGGATGTAATGTGCCAGTCGAATGACTTCAGAGCCTTCCTGCTGACGATAAATATGTTCCAGTGATACTGTTGTAAAACGATTTGAGCTGATGAGATCGCGAAGTACGCTGCCAGGTCCAACCGAAGGCAACTGATCCTGATCACCAATCAGACAGATTTTTCGTATGTACTTGCTCGCTTTACATAATTGGGCAAACAGCCAGTTGTCCACCATCGAAAACTCATCCAGAATGAGAATATCCGCCAGTAGTGGTTCAGCATCATTTTTCCCAAATGTATTTGATTCCAGATCCCATTTTAAAAGGCTGTGAATCGTCATCGACTGTGTATTGGTAATTTCTTTCATTCGCTTGGCAGCTCTTCCTGTTGGTGCGCATGTAATAATTTCATACTGCGGATAACAGCGTTTAGCCACTTCAATAATGCCTCGAACAATGGTTGTTTTTCCTGTTCCAGGACCTCCAGTAAGAATCATGATATCCTGATCAAAAAAAGTATGAATGGCTTTGCGCTGGATTTCATCATATTCAATCTGAATGGTTTGCTCAAATTCGTAGATTTCTGTTTCAATATCCATCTCAGTTTCTTCGAAAGGACGCAGTGGAAATTCACTTAAAAACTGGGAAATCGTCACTTCCGCATCGTATTGAGTGTGATGATAAATGCGCTGATCATCAAGGACGAGTGTCGCCTTCCTGTAACAGCGTTCAAGAATTTCATCCAAATCCTCAAGCCAAAAATCAAATCGTGATTGTATCCATTGCTCAATGATTTCATACGTAATGTAGGTATCACCGGTTCTCATGCAGGCATCCATAACCATCGAGACCATGGCTGCCTCCTGACGTAAAGGGTGATTTTCATCAAATCCCATGGATAAAGCAAGTTTATCAGCGGTGATAAAACCGATGCCATCCACCTCTTCAACCAGTCGATATGGATTTTCCCTGATTAGAATCATCGCTTTGTCACCATAGATTCGATCGATTTTCATAATATTTCGTATGCCAAGCCCATGAGTAGTAAAGAAACGAACCGCTTCCTCAAGGTCATCTGTTGAACAGACTCCCTGAATGATGATCTGTTTCTTTTCTTCAGTTAATCCTGAAATCGTAACATCGATGCTCTGAGTCTGCTTTATCGTTTCAAGGAGATCCTCACCCATCACTTCTACCAGCTTCTCCGCCATTTTCTTGCCTATTTTTGGAAATAAAGGGGATGAAAGATACTGTACAATGGAGTCCCTGTCTGAAGGCAGCACACGTCGATACGATGAAACTGAAAACTGCATCCCGTAACGAGGATGCTCAATGTAATTGCCTTCAAATTCAAAAAGAACATCCTTGGGTAATTCCGGTAAATAACCGGTCACAAAAACATCCTTTTCATTTAACTCATATAGACGTAATTTTAGTACTGAAAAACCATTGTCAGTACTTCTAAAAATCATGGACTTAATTTTTCCAACAATCGTTGCCTGCTCGTTCATCGTGCCACCAGATAGATCACAAGCACTCCCACACTATTGACAATCAGATGCAAAAAGATTGCCGGGAAGATGCTCCCTGTCTCCTCATACGCTTTGACAAAGAAAAATCCCATGGCTGAATAAAGAATAATACTATAAAGATCCTGATAGTTTCCTGTTAAAAGCGATTGGAGGACGTGCACAAATCCAAAGGATAAACTGGAAATGGCAATCGCAAACCAATAACTGCGACGATTTCTTAGTGAACGATAGAGTGCATCCCTAAATACAATCTCCTCAACAATCGGAGCCATGATAAGCGCTGTGATGGCAATGAGTAATGGAGACTGTCCAAATGCCTCTTCAATAACCAGTTGATTTTGGCTGGTTTCACTCTTTGTAATGAACTGAATGACAGGTGTGATGACTAAAAGGCTTAAATAAAGTGGAAAATAAAGCTTGATGGCTTTAAAAACATGCTTAAAGAAGTTCCCTCGGGATGCCATCATGGAGTCCTTGAGATAAGGTTTTGCCAAAAGTAAAGAGCCTAGAATCATCCAGGCGTAAATACCATAGGCAATTTCGGTATAGATAACGCCCTGCTGACCGGAAATAAGAAATGTCATATAGATTCCCAGTTGCGGATAAAGAAACATGTATCCAAAGAAATAATGTACTATCAGTAAAATGGCATTCTTTTTTGATGGCAATGGAGCATCCATTGCAGGATTTCGCCGAATCATCTGACTCCCCGAATGACATCAATACTTCGCTGTCCCTGATACGTTACCTGGTCAATACGTCCACCACCGATGCATTGATCATCTACATAGAATACCGCTTCCTGACCTTCAGTGACGGAAGCAATCGGCTGATCAAACTCAACAAAAATCGTGTCATTGTTTCTGGTAATGGTTACAGCGTGATCTTTCTGGCGATATCGGAATTTAGCAGAACATTTGAGTGGTTCACTAATCGGTTCAATCAGCCAGTTGACACGATCAACCACACACGCATCTGAAAACAGCCATGGATTATCATCTTTTGCGGCTACATAAAGACGGTTGCACTCGTTGTCTTTCGCAACCACAAACCACGGACCCTCGCTTCCGCCGATTCCCAATCCTTTACGTTGCCCAATGGTATAAAACATGACTCCATGGTGCTGACCGACAACCTTTCTGGTATCAATATCGATAATATCACCCGGCTGTTTTGGAATGTAATTATGTAAAAATTCCCGGAAATGACGTTCACCAATAAAACAGATGCCAGTGGAATCCTTTTTGGTCGCAATCGGAAAATTCTGTTCCTTGGCAATACGACGTACCTCTGCTTTAGTGATCTCACCTAAAGGAAAGAGCGTTTGATTCAGAGCCTTTTGGGGCATCTGTACCAGAAAATAAGATTGGTCCTTTGAGTGATCCAATCCTTTCAGCATTTTGGCTCGCGGTTCACTGTGATCCACCCGTGCATAATGGCCGGTTGCAACCCAGTCAATACCCTGTTTTCTGGCAAAATCAAAGAAAGCATCAAATTTGATGTGACGATTGCACAGGATATCCGGGTTAGGTGTACGACCACGCCTTGTTTCTTCCAAAAATACTGAAAAAACATCGTCCCAGTATTCCTTGACAAAGTCTACACGTAATAGTTGCAGTCCAAGTTGGTCTGCAACTTTTTTAGCATCGTTGTAATCCTCTTCCTGTGGACAGATGTCTGCCTGATTTGTAGGGTTACCTAAAATATCCTGATTCGCAAATGCGTCCCAGTTCCTCATAAAAGCACACACAACTTCATGACCCTGTTCTTTTAATAAATAGGCTGCGACTGCAGAGTCGACACCACCTGATAATCCAACTAAAATTTTCACTTTAATTCACCTCAAATATCCAATATATTATAACACAGAAAAAAAAGCTATGCGGACACAGCTTTCTAAATCTCTTCTCTGACTTCGCCACAAGCTGTATAATTGGGACAGCTTGGGTTGCAATTGGTTTTAGCCAAGTTACGTAACTCAGGCGGTACGAAAGCACCAATTTCTTCTTCATCATATCCAACCAGAAAACTACGCTCATTTAAAATAATTGGGCGTTTGAGTACAGAAGGATTGTTCTGAATGAATTTCACCAACTCATTCATTGACATTTCATCTAAATCGATGTTCGATTCTTGGATCACTTTCGATCGCTTGGAAATAATGTCTTCGGTACCATTTTCACTACGCATTAATAAATGCTTAATTTCACTTTCGTTCAAAAGTGTAGTAAAAATATTTTTTTCCAGAAACTTCAATCCTCGATCTTTGAGCCATTGTTTGACTTTACGGCATGAGGCACAGCCAGGAGATGTATAGACTACGATCATATGTAACCCTCCTTGTGTAGTAATTATATAGGAAAACATTGAATTTGAAAAGATATTTATTGACAAATAATATCAATACGCATATGATTTTCACAAAATTTTCATAAAAGTGAATAACTTTCAGGAGGATTGCTCATGAATGCACCGACACAACGCAAATTCGGCTTACTCACAACAGTCGCCATGATCGCTGGAATCGTGGTTGGATCCGGCATTTTCTTTAAAACGGATGATATCTTGCAAGCCGTCAACGGCAATATTCAACTCGGAGTTTTGGGTTGGGTTCTTGGCGCTGTTGGGATTATTTTTGGTGGACTCACCATCGCATCCTATGCCAAAGTCGAAGATAACGTAGGTGGAATCATCACCTATAGTGAAATGGCTCGGGGAAAAACTTTAGGTTATTTAGCTGGATGGTTTCAGATTTTTTTCTACTACCCTGCATTAGTAGCCATTATCAGTTGGGTAGCCGCCAGCTACATGCTCGTTTTATTCAATCATCCGGGCCCATTTTCCACAGGAGAGTTCACACTGTTTTCCTGGGTACTCACAGTATTTTTACTCTTTTTCTTTTTTATCGTCAACACACTGGCCACCAAACAGGCAGGAAAGTTTCAATCGTTTGCTTTTATTGCAAAGATCTCGGCACTTCTTGTACTGGCAATCGGTGGATTAACCTTGGGAGCACCAACATTTAGTTCTGCTACCATTTCTACTGGTGGTGGCGGGTTGTTTGTGACCCTCATATCAATTGCCTTCGCATATGATGGCTGGCTGGTAGCACCTTCGATTGCCCATGAAATCAAACATCCAAAGCGCAATCTGCCATTGGCTCTTACCTTCTCACCTCTTTTAATTCTGGTTGTTTACGTCTCTTACTTTTTGGGATTAAATGCCTTATTGGGACCACAGAAGATACTAGAGCTTGGCAATGGTGCAGTCGGTGAAGCCGCAACCCTCCAATTTGGACCCATCGGTCCACGTGTTGTCTTTACTTTTGTGGTAATCTCGGTTTTAGGAACCTTAAATGGACTCATCCTTGGATACATCCGACTTCCCTATGCCTTGGCAGTTCGGGATGAAATCATTGCTCCCAATGGCTTAAGCAGGTTTCAAAGAAATATCAGACACCTGTGTACGCTTCCGTTTTTGCACTGATTATCAGTCTTGGCTGGTTGATTCTGCATTTCATCAGTACACTTGAAAACTCAATTCTAACTGGACTTTCCATTGACAATTTACCGATTGTGTTAACCTACTTCTTTTACATTTTACTTTATGTTAAGGTGCTCATAAGCAAAAAAGATGCCTCGACTTTTTTTGAAAAGGATAAATTATTTGCCCTATTTGCGATTCTTGGAGCTCTGATTGTCATCATTGGTGGATTTCTTGCAGAGAATGCGGCTCGATATATTTTGGTTTCTCTGATTGGAATTAGCGCTGGCCTCTTGATTCGTGGCAAAAAACGTGATTTAATATAATCTATAAACGAAGAACAAAGTGAAGTAGGACTTATATTTCCATATAGAAAGGCAATGGCTGATGAAAATTGCTTGGAAACTAAGTTTGAAGTGGGCTTTGGGAGTTAAGGATGGCACAAGTCATTCTTCGGTAACAGCCGTTATATGTGAGTGACTAACTTAGTAAGTTGGGTGGTACCGCGCATCATTGCGTCCCTTCGTTTTGGGACGTTTTTTATTTTCAAGGAGGAAATCAAAATGAAACGCATGTTAAGTGGCATAAAGCCAAGTGGTGAGCTGACGTTAGGCAATTATCTGGGTGCATTACGAAACTTTGTGAACTATCAGGATGAATATGAAATGTTTGTGTTTATTGCAAATCTTCACTGCATCACTGTGTATCAGCCCGCAAACGAACTGAGGAAATATTTAAAGGATGCGGTTGCATTGTATTTAGCCAGTGGACTCGACCCACACCGTGCAACGATCTTTTTGCAATCGGATGTAATGGAACACGCTCAACTCGGATTTATTATGAGTTGTAACAGCTATCTTGGCGAAATGAATCGAATGACTCAATACAAGGATAAGGTCGCAAAAAAAGAAACGAATCTAACGGTTGGTTTTTACACCTACCCTACACTCATGGCTGCTGACATTTTAATGTATGATGCGGATTTTGTGCCAGTAGGTGAAGATCAGAAGCAGCACGTCGAAATCACCCGTGACATTGCGGAACGCTTCAACAATCGCTACTCACCCACATTCACAGTTCCTCAACCGCTCATTCCAACTGTTGGGGCACGGATCATGTCACTAAGTGATCCAACCAAGAAAATGAGCAAATCTGATCACTCCGATAAAGGTGTCATTTATATGCTTGATGAGCCAAATGTGATTCGCAAGAAAATTCGCAGTGCTGTAACCGATACAGCGGGTATCATTCAGTTTGACCCTGCCAATCAGCCAGGTGTCGCTAATCTACTAACAATCTATGCTTCCTGCAAACAAATTTCCATTAATGAAGCCCTCCGTGTTTTTGAAGGTAAAAATTATGGTGAGTTTAAACACGAAGTGGCTGAAAGTATCATTGAACTTCTTGAACCCATCCAAGCAAAATATAAGGAAATCATTCAATCGAATCTGCTTGAAGACGTATTGCGCGAGGGTAAAGAAAAAGCACAGAGTATTGCATTTCGAAAACTGAAGAAAGTCCAATATAAAGTTGGACTCGATCTATTTAAATAGGGAGAAACACATGGAAACACTATTACTCTACATTTTACTTGGAATTATTCAGGGGATCACCGAACCAATCCCTGTTTCATCGAGCGGTCATCTAGTCTTAGCTCAAATACTCTTTGGCATTGAAAGTACGGATGCTAGTTTAGAAATTTTACTTCATGCAGGATCTCTTGTGGCTATCATCTTGTTCTACTATAAGGACATTAAAGACCTGGTCATCTCTGGGCTTGGATATATCGTTAAGCCAAGTGAAGATAAGAAACCTCATTTTATGTTAGGTTTAAAACTGGTCGCTGCTACGATACCGGCTGGTCTGATTGGCCTTTTCTTTAAAGATCAATTAACCGCCAGCTTGACTAATCCACGATTTGTGGGATTCGCTTTGCTATATACTGGAACATTGTTATTCATTTCCTCCAAACTCAATCGTCCGACAAAAAAACCTTCACAGTTTACATTTTTAAATGCAATCCTTATTGGTCTTTTTCAGGCAGCAGCTCTTTTACCTGGAGTATCTCGAAGTGGATCAACCACTACGGCAGGATTATTCCAAGGATTTGAACGTGATTTCGCCATGAAATTTTCATTTTTGCTCTTTATTCCAATCGCAATCGTCGTTATCATCACAGGAATGAACGATATTGTGGCAAATCCTAGTTTTGCACAACTATGGTTTCCTTATCTGATTTCTACAATTGTAAGTGGTGTTGTCACATTTTATGCTTTGAGGGTATTCAAACATATACTTAAGATCAATAAAATTCAGTATTTTGCTTACTATTGCTACACCGTAGGACTTCTCACTATCTTGTTTATTAAATAACATAGCAGTATAATGGAGTTAATATAAAGAAACGGAGATATACCTATGATTGAAATTTCTGCAGTTACCAAAATCTACAATGGCAAAGTAAAAGCTGTCAACCAACTTTCATTGTCCATCGAGGATGGAAAAATTGTCGGATTTATCGGCCCCAATGGTGCAGGTAAAACGACAACACTTAAAATGATGACTGGCATTCTTGATTGCGACGAAGGTTACATTCGACTCAACGGGCATGATATTGGTACAAATCCCCTTCTGGCTAAAAAGCAGTTTGGATTTGTTCCCGATAACCCTGATGTCTTTCTTCGCCTTAAAGGCATTGAATACCTCAATCTGATGGCAGATATCTACGAGGTTGACAGTCTTGAGCGTAAAAGCAGAATTACCGAGTTGGCCGAAGCATTCTCGATGACTGCTGCCCTCAACGACAAAATTTTAAGTTATTCACATGGGATGAGGCAAAAGATTGTGGTTATGGGTGTTCTTATTCATCAGCCTTCGATCTGGATTCTTGATGAGCCTCTCACCGGACTTGATCCTCAATCGTCCTATGTATTAAAGGAAATGATGAGAAAGCATGCACAATCCGGTAAGACCGTCTTCTTCTCTACACACGTATTGGAAGTAGCCGAGAAGTTATGCGATCAGGTCGCTATTATCAATCGTGGTGAAATCCTTTACTTTGGAACATTAGAAGAGTTAAAAGGAAGATACAATCAGATGTCACTCGAAGAAATCTTTCTTGAGGTGACGCGTCATGGCTAAACTTCTTTCCTTAAGCACAGCGATGTTAAAGAACACCTTCTCGCTGGTGGATCAGGGAAGAAAACGAAAAACCAATCGCTGGATTTCCATCGGTTTTACACTCATACTCGTTGTGGCACTATTGCCTACGGTTGCTTCTTTCTTTATGTTAACCAGCGATGGGATTGAACTACTCTTACCTTTGAATCAGGAAGGAGTTATCCTTGGGCTTTTATTGAATGCGGTCCCTTTACTGATTTTCTTTTTCGCCTTATTTCTAGTACCGGCGATTTACTATTTCTCCAAAGATATCGAAACACTCCTTGCTTTACCTCTAAGACCTTATGAGATTTTGGGTAGCAAACTATTTGTTTCACTGATTTACGAGTATCTGACGATTTCTTTCTTCTTTGTTCCGGTGATCGCGGCTTACATGTACATCATGCAACCGGCGGTTGGATTCTACCTCTTTTCGATTTTACTGTTTTTAACTTTACCTTTAGTTCCACTGATTTTTGCCAGTGTGATTATGATGGTCATTATGTGGCTTGTTCCATTCGCTAAAAACCGGGATTTCTTCAACATGATTAGTGGTTTTCTGGCTTTGGGTGTGGGCCTTTGGGTCAATATGCAGGTTGGTGGATTGGAATCCATCACAGAAGGACAGCTTGTTGCTTTCCTAGTGGAAGGAAACAACTCGTTATTGCAGACATTCAAGTTTATTTTCCCAAATATTCCCTTTGCACTCAATGCCCTTCTTCAAGGTAGTGTTGTTGATGCGTTGATTTATCTTGCGATAACTTCTGCCATCGTTCTTGGATTTTTATCCTTAGGACAACTGCTTTACTTCCGAGGGATTATTGGTATCAATGAAACAGCATCCTCCCGCAAAATTCTAAGTGAAGCAAACTTGAGCAAATCTACCCGATCTTCAAAAGCGATCGTTTCCTATACGATTAAGGAACTGAAATTATTGTTTAAGACACCAATTTATCTACTAAACTGTGTTTCTATTAATTTTCTGTTGCCCATTCTTTTCTTACCATTATTTACGATGTCAAGTGGAGCAGAAGAAATGCAGGACATCCTGGCAATGATTGACTTCAATAGTCCAACAACCATTACCGTAGCAATTGGGCTTGGAATTGCTGTTGGACTCACCATGGGTAGCATTAACATGATTTCAGCCACAGCAATTTCTCGTGAAGGTCAGTTCTTTTATTTTATGAAAATGATTCCAATGTCGTATCGAGATCAACTGAATGCCAAAGCTGCCAGCGGTATCATCTTAAGTCTTTCCGGTATACTCTTTACCATCATTTTTGCAGGCAGCTACCTGAAATTACCGTTCTATCTGATTCTCATCCTTCTGTTTTTTGCCATTATGGCCACGTTGTTTATCAATTACATTTCACTTCTAGTGGATGTTCTTCATCCCAAACTGGTATGGGAAAGTGAGCAGGCAGCTGTAAAACAGAATATGAACTTTCTTTTTACGATGATACCTTCCATGGGCTTATCCTTTCTCATCGGTTATGTGGTCATCAACTACCCTAGCTCTCCTTTCCTCTTTGGAACCATCAGCCTAGTCGTACTTGTTGTAGCAACTTTGACGTTGGTTCAGAGTTTACCAAGAATTGCGGAACATCGATTTAAATCCATCCACTAAAAAGCGCATCGCAAGATGCACTTTTTTATGATTCAAGATAGATGGCTACGGATTTTCCCATAACCGGAAATTTAGCTTGCCCATTTTCATTTACTTCAATCGAATGATGACCCTCTCCAAAAATCTGATGAAAACCCTTGGGCATAGGTTCTTTGTCAAATTGAACAAAAAGTTCGTCATCTTCATGATTATTAAGCACCACGACGAGTTTTTGAGGATGAACCTCATCACCCTGACGCATCCAGCCAATCGTGTGTTCACTCTGATAGAAATCCTGTTGATCACCATAGGCATGATGAACACGGATATCGCTTAACATTTGTATCATATCATAGTGACCTTGTTGCTCACTTGGACCTTGAACACCAAACAAATCGCCGTAGAATACACAGGGGTAGCCTTCCTTTTGCAAAAGAATACTAGCATAGGCATGAACCTTAAACCAGAATTCAACCCAGGATTCCAACGACTGATGCGGCTGCGAGTCATGATTATCCACAAAAGTGACCGTGTGCTGCGGGTAAGCTCTTAACAGGCTACCGTCAAACAACGTTTTCAAATCAAAGGATTCCTTTTGTACCGATGCCTGATGAAACTGATTGTGCAGCTTTACATCAAATAGCGACATATGATAGTCAGTGGCAGCCAGATACTCTTCTTTGTGATCCAATGATTCCATCCAATATTCCCCGACAAAAAAGAACTCAGGATATACTATGTGAATGTGTTTCACCCACTGCTTTAAGAACTGATGGTCGATATGTTTCACCGCATCCAGTCGAAATCCCTGTAAACCGGTTTGATCAATATACCAGCAAGCCCATTCAATCAGATGGTTTTTGACCTCTGGGTGAGCATGGTCAATATCCGCAAACATCAGATAATCATAATTCCCCATCTCGTTAGAAACACCCAGATTCCAGCCTTTATTTTCGCCTAGGATGCGAAAAACCCCTTGTTTTCCTTCCCGTTGGTCATAGTCAACACCGCTAAAATGATGGAAGTTCCAGATAAAATCACTGTATTTTCCATTTCTGCCCTTAAACTCAAACTTTGTATAACCTTCAATATCGTGAGGTTCACTGATTTCCTTGGTTCGATCGTGTTGATCCACTTCGACAACCTTGAAGACTTCCACATCATCCGCAAATGCTTTGTGATTTAGCACAACATCACTAATAACAAGAATATTCGCCTGTTTAAGTGCATCAATCAGTGCAAAAAGTTCATCTTTTGTCCCATATTTGGTACGTACTGTACCCTTTTGATCAAACTCACCGAGATCAAACAAATCGTAGACTCCATAGCCGACATCTTCCGCAGATCCACCTTTCGTCGCGGGTGGCAGCCAGATGGATGTGATATTTGCTTTCTTTAATAAATCAATCTTTTCTCTGATTTCCTTGTAATAGTTACCATCTGAAGAACAGTACCATTCAAACCCTTGTAGCATAATTCCATTGACCATGGTTATCACCTCTTGAAACTATTGTATCATAATTTGTTTTTATATGTGATTTACTTGCCAGAGACTAACACATACTTTATAATTTAAAAGTCATAATAGTTTAATTTTATAAACTATTAAAAGGAGTGAACTATGGATACCAAAGATTTCCTGATTCATGCACGACGATTTGCTTTTCTGATTCGGCCCAAAGGCATCTATTCCAAGCTTCGGCCAAGTGAAGCATTCGTGTTTATGAATATCATCGATTTGCATAAAAAGAGGATAGACATTTTACCTTCGGTGTTAAGCAGTTACTGTGACTTATCCAGATCAGCGATTGCCCAGATTTTAAACCAGTTACAGAAAAAGGAACTGATTGAACGCTTTGTGGATCCAACCGATCGTCGCCGCATTCTGATTGTTCCAGTAAAGAAAAACATGGCATTCTGTTTCCATGAGGATCTTGAAATGATTGAGGCATTACGTGCCCATTTAAACGATGAAGATTTTGTTCAATTGGCTCATCTGCTTGAAAAATCCAACGGGTTTCTTAAGTCACTAGAATCCAAGGAGGAATCTTTATGAAGACCGTGTTAAGTTATCTAAAAGATTTTAAGTGGCAGATTAGTCTAATTGTAACGTTGCTTCTGGTTCAAGTAAGTGCTGATTTGCTATTACCGAGGCTGATGTCACGCATTGTGGATGAGGGTATTCTAGCATCTGATTTAAAACTGGTGACTTCCCTTGGCCTTTCAATGCTTGGCTTATCTTTTGTTGTGACTGCCAGTGCCATTGGGGTGTCCTATCTTATTTCCCGATTGGGTTCGAAAGCTTCCTATACCATTCGAAAAGATGTTTTTCGCAAAATTGAGCACTTTTCATTAACCGAGTTTGAAACATTTTCAACCTCTTCCCTGATTACCCGCACAACCAATGATGTCATGCAGGTACAGACCATGTTTATCATGATGTTTCGAATGATGATTACAGCTCCGATCTATGCAATTGGTGGATTCTTTCTGGTCCTTTCCCAAAGCTCCACCATGTCATGGATTTTTGCAGTACTGATTCCTCTTCTTGTTATGTTTATCCTTCTGGTTTTTCGCTATGCGAAACCAAGGTTTCAACGTATCCAGGAGCTAGTAGACTCAGTCAACCGGATTGCTAGAGAAAAACTGACAGGTATCCGGGTCATTCGTGCTTTTAACCAGCAAAGGACTCAGGTAAATAAGTTCGAAATGCAAAGTGGCCTACTCAAGGATGAATCATTGGCTCTACAAAAGGTCATGGTAAGTATACAACCTGTGTTTACTCTGATTATGTCTTTTTCGACAATTATCATTATCTGGTTATCCTCATCCTATATTCAGCAGGGAACCTTACAGGTCGGAGCGATGATGGCATTTATTCAGTACACGATGCAAATCATGTTTAGTTTCATCATGCTATCTTTCATGTTTGTTTTCTACCCTCGTGCTGCTGTTAGTGCACAACGAATCGAAGAAGTTCTCCTTACTGAACCTTCGATTCAAGACCCACAGAATCCACAGGATTTTTGTGATGACTGTCGTGGCAGAATTGAGTTCAGACATGTTTCATTCAAATATCCCGATGCACAGGAAAATGTGTTAACCGACATATCTTTTGTGGCAAATGCCAGTGAAACGACTGCATTTATCGGTTCAACGGGAAGTGGCAAATCCACACTCATTAACTTAATACCGCGATTCTTTGATGTTAGTGAAGGTGAGATTCTCATCGATCATACCAACATTAAAGATGTAACGCAGCATGAATTGCGTAAACGTCTGGGCTTCATTCCTCAAAAAGGAATACTATTTTCCGGAACGATCGCTTCTAACCTTCGATTAGCCAACCCAATCGCAACCGATGAAGAAATCGATGAAGCCATGGAAATTGCTCAGGCGAAAATCATTCTTGAGGAAAAGGAAGATGG
>DOKQ01000005.1 GCA_003510215.1 Erysipelotrichaceae bacterium | reverse complement strand
GTGAACTCATGAAGTGGGAAAAATTGCTTTCCAACCACATTCCAGTGCAAGTTGTGGAATTTTACATTTAAAACCATTAAGTTTGATAAATAAACATTCATTTTGTTTTTATACATAAAGTATCCTCCTTTATTTTTTAGTTGTTTTCAACTATACTAAGATTATAACAGATATTTGTTAGAACATAAAGAGACAAATTTGTCTCCATTGAAAGGAGCAACGATGAAGAATATTCGTTTAGGCTATGAGATGCTTCAGGATTTAATTGGTTCGAAATGGGTTCCTGAAATATTATCAGAAATCGAGCAGGGATCGAATCGATATTCAGATATACTAAATAACATTCCATTTATGAGCAGTACGGAGCTACGCAGAAAATTGCGGATGCTGCAAGATCGAAACATCATTATTCGCATTGAAATCGAGCATAATGTCACGTATTCCCTTGCACCTTTTGGTGAAGATCTTGTACATATTTTCCAACATATCGAGGAAATCAGCGAGAAATATGTAACAAATAAATCGTCTCAGCCTACTTACCAAATTTAAAGAAGCTCTTCTTCTTATGGATCTTCTTAACTAGACCATCCAAATCCGGATGGTTTTTCGTTGCTTGATAGCCTAGCTCAAACAACTCATCCGCAGATTGAGGATCCAAAATGTGATATTTATCAATCCCTTTAGGTTCAACATATAAGTCACATCGTGCCTTTAACTCCGGATGCACATGACCAATACCTACCTCAAAAATTCTAAGGGCCACATCCCGCATACCATCCACGATCTGTAGTTTTTCAACAGGCATCACATTAACCGCGACGATTATATCACAAGTAGATAAGAGTGGAACGATGGGTAGATTATCAAGTAATCCTCCATCCACATATGTCTGTTGATTTAAAACTATCGGCTCAAAAAGGATAGGTATAGAAGATGAAGCGATAACCGCATCGACCACATTTCCTTTATGCAAATATTCAACTTCACCCGTGTTAATGTTAGATACCGATATATACAAAGCTTTGGGCAACTGTTCAAAAGTGGCCTCCTTCAAGGTATGGGTTAAGTTCTTTTTCAAACTTTCAAGTGTCATAAATCCATCTTTAAAAATGGCAATCTTGGCATAGTCCGTAAATTTCTTCGCCTTCATTAACGAAAAGATTTCATCTACACTTAGTCCACTGGCAAGCAAAGCACCTACGATGGAACCAGCACTCGTACCTGAAATAACATCAAACTCAATACCTTTTTCTTCCAATGCTTTCAAAACCCCCAAGTGAGCAAATCCTCGTGAGCCTCCGCCGCTTAACGCAATACCAATTTTCTTCAAATTAATCCCCTTTCTGACGTATAAAACGTTTGTGTTTCAACGACGACTTATTTTGATCAAAGCTCCGTTGTTTACATTCCACGTCAATCATAACATTATATTCCCGTGCATGCTCAAGGATGTTCTTACGTATCTTGTGAGCTTCGATATCAAATGATTGTTCATCTTTGCATTGCATTTCAATAAACATATCCCCGTCCTTCTTCTGAATCACCTGAAATTCAAGCAAATTGTCTGTCGCTGTAATAATCCAGCGAGAAAGAATGTCAGGGTAAATAGGCACTCGCTGTGACTGTTTATTTTGAAAGTAAAACACATCGTCAGATCTTCCGACAATTGTATCAATCACTCGAAAGCGGCTACCACAGCCACATGGGTGACCAAGGCGAATCATATCATTCATCTGATATCGTATCAGAGGCTGCACATAATTCACCAGATTGGTTATAATCATTGATGCCACTTTGTTTGGCTCATTCACCTGACGACCATGCTCATCGAACAGTTCCACATAAACCAGATCTTCATTGATATGCAAGTTCCCGTAAGAGCAAGCACTTGCCATCTGGCCTTCACTCGCCTGATATATTTCAATGACTTTTGCACCAAACTCACGCTCGAACTCCATCTTTTGTGCCTTTTCCAACACTTCTGCATAACTGACGATCAGTTTAACCGTCTTCTTTAGTTCATCCTTATAAGGTAGAAGTTTTCGTAAAAGACTTGGTGGACCCATGATAATATTACTTCTTTGACTTCGAATCTTTTCAATCATTACTTTGCTCTCACTCATGGTATGAATGTACTGTAATTTGATAAGCGGAGAGTTGATATCCTGAAACCCCTGAGAAAAGACACGCAGGAAGAAGCTAATCCGGTATGGTAACAGCTTGAGTGGTATCCCGCTTCGAGCCAGAAAGACAAATGGGAGTTTCTTCGTCAAACTTCGGTCAGTCAAATAGACTCCTTTGTTACCACTTGTCCCACTTGATAATCCGACAACGACTCGATCCTGATAGTAACCATAATAGTCTTTTCTCTGCTCTTTACTTAGTGCATACTCCATGACATCCTCAAGTTGATACCCAAGGGTGTTAATTGTATCAAAGTTTTCCATCAGGCGTTGTTTGTTCAAAAGCCCGATTTCTTCAAACTGATCAAAAGAGCTGATGGTGTCGAATGGGATGACTTGCTGATAATACTCGCTATGCTTCTTTGCATACTGAATCAGTTGATTCAGTTTTTTGAGCTGATATCTCTGAAGTTTTTTCTCACTCAGCCATCTTCGATGATAGAACAGTCGAAATGCGTCCAACAGCCCGTTCACAATAGTTTAACCTTTTCCTTTTTGCTCGTTTCAATGTACCTTGATTTTATTCGTACATACAGATGTTCCAGCGAACCTTTGTAACCTGTTTTTTCCCAAACCTTGACAAACAATCCCCAGAATGTAGCCATGATAAATCCATAAATCAATGCATGAATCAAATCAAAGTACATCGGTCCAAAGATGAATATAAAGATACGATAGACAAGTGCAGCCACGACACTCTCGACAAAGAATACGCTCAAGCTGACAGTTCCCAAACGTTGAAAGAAGCGATGAATCACTGACTTCCCTTTGATGAAAACAAAACCATAAACTAGCCAAACAAATAAACCCATTTGAAACATCATAATAGCAAACCATTTCAGATCAATACTTCGTTGAAGCATCGTATCCGGTAAAAACATATAGAGTATTAAACCAAGAACAAAAAGACCCCCACCAACGATCAAAACAAGTAGCGATGAATGTTTGGATTTCTGATGCACTCTAAGTGCAAGCCAGCTACCAAGCAACCCAAAGGAAAAGTATGGAAATACCGGATTGTTTTTATTGACAATCCAATTAAGTAAAAGTGTGATTCCCCATTGGTTATTTTCAACTGCTTGAAGATATATTTCATACAGAGGAATTCTCACTAAGGATAAAATGAAGAAACCCAAGGCTAGCATTAAATAAAGCATGCTACGTTGTTCTAATTTCATTTTGGAAGTAACATAAAACACGATCGAGAGTAAGAAAATATTGCTTGCCAACATGATTAGACTATCTACATAAAGCCATCGATCCAGGGACATTGCCGTCCATATCCCCTCCCGAATGAATCCTACAAGCAAGCTATTATCCATGCTTGCTTCAGTCATATTGACAAGTCCTGGTCCTGTAAATAGAAAATAAGCATATCCGATAATAAAGATAAAAAGAGCAGACACCCACTGGCCTTGCCAAATGTTCTTTGGCTGATGTTTGACTTGCTTGAGAAGTGACTGATGCGTATGGACAAAAGCACTTATCATCGCAAATAATCCGGCAAACATAAGCAGAAAACCAATCAGAGTCACAATCAATGGGGGGTTGTTTAAATCCAAATCATAAAGGCCATCAAAAAAATAGAATGAGGTATGCATCCATAACGTCATAAACAGAGCGAAACCACGCAGAACATCCAAACCAATAAACTGTTTCTTCATAGAGTGTCCTCCTTGATATCTCTATTATATGCTATAAGCACAAAAAAAACTTGAAGAATCTTATCTTCAAGTTCGTTGATTAAACAAGCTTTTTACCATGCCATCCATTGGTCTGCCAACGAATGAGCATAATCACTGCCCGAACACTTTCGTCGAGGCCAAATGAAACCCAAATACCAATCAATCCCCAACCCAGACTCACACCTAGAATATAGGAAAACCCAACCGCAAATATCCACATAGAGGCAATGCCAATGTAAGCAGGGAATTTAACATCACCTGCTCCTTTTGCAGAGTTAATAATCACCAGATTAGTAACTCTTCCCAACTCCACAAACACATCTACCATAAAAATCCAGCGAGCCAGCTGGATAATTGCTGGATCATTGGTAAAAATGGTAATTAGATATTGGCCAAAGAATGCAAGAAGTATGGATAATGGGACTGTAATCAGATAGGATAGTCGAAGGTTTCGATATACAATCGATTTAACCTCTTTCTCTTTATTCGCACCAATCATCTGAGCGACCATAATTTGAGAAGCTTGAGAAATGGCCATGCAAGCCAAGAAAACAAACCAGATCAGTGTCATGACATAAAGTCGTGTATTAATCACAACTAACCCTAAGGTATTAATAATACTGAAGATAACCAATTGTGACATCTGGTAAGATAATGGCTCGAGTGCACTTGGGATGCCCACATGAAGCATCTTTTTGACAATTTCCTTCGGAAATGGAAACAGATATTTCACCGATATATGGATATTCAAGTGCTTCTTTACATAATAGAAATAGTATAAAAACCCTAAAAATCTGGATACTGCTGTTGAAATGGCTACCCCCTGTACTCCAAGAACCGGGATGCCAAAGGGCCCAAAAAGAAAGATGTAATTACCTATCACATTAAGAACATTCATGAAGAGTGCTACCATCATGACAGGGCGTGTATTTCCTGAACTTTTAATCATCGAACTTAGTGTCATGCTCAATGAGTGAACAAAAATAAACCCTCCCACAATCACCATATAACTGACAGCAAGTTCAATAGCTTCGTTGGGTACGTTAATCAAAGATAAGATTTGTCGGGAAAAGAATATGATAATCAGTGAAAGCATCAATGAAAATACCAGATTTCCAAACATGGCTGTTGACCCTAGAATATTCAGTTGATCATTTCGTTTTGCACCAATATATTGACCTAACAGCACGGCTGTCGACATGGTAATTACACTGAAAATCAGACCTACCAGCCCGAAAATCTGATTGGCATTTCCTACGGCTGCTACCGCCACTTCATTAAATCGGCTGAGCATGATGACATCAATGTTTCCCATGAGCATAAACAGGGCAATTTCAATAAAAATCGGCCAGGCTAAAGGAAATAATTTCAGATTTGCTTGTTTCACAGTGTTATACCTCAATCGATTGATGACCCGCAGCTTTTCTCAAACGGTTCATAATCGCGCTTCCTAATTGCTTATCGTCCAGCCCTATCGCATAAATAATATCAACCTGCTTCTGATCACATTGACGTAGTGCATCAAAGACATTGTGAGCAACTTCAACTTGATTTTGAAGTGACCCTAAAGACACCACAAAATCACCGTGGATGAGCGATTGATATTCATCATATCCGATAACAGCCACTTTCTTGTGTTGTGAATGATGGATTAATACTTGCTTATTTATGTAGTTAATCATATGCTCAACACTTCCCATAACCAAAAACATAGGTGCTTCAGGTGCATAATGTGTATATTTCATTCCTGGTGCCCTAGGCGTTTGAGTGTCTAAAATCAAATCAGATTGCCACACTTCCATACCCAGTAAATCTTCCAGCTGTTCCTTAGTAACACCTCCGGGGCGCAGGATGATTGGAGTTTTTCCACTAAGATCAAGCACAGTAGATTCAAGACCTACTTCACAATCATTTGAAGTAACGATGTAATCAACTCGTCCATTCATATCATCGATGACATGTTGGCTTTGGGTTGGACTTGGTTTGCCGGATCGATTGGCACTCGGTGCTGCTACAGGAACATTTGCTTCCTCGATGATTCTTAAAGCAACTGGGTGATTGGGCATACGTACTGCTACTGTCGGTAAACCGGCAGTAATTTCTTGTGGTACCTGTGCATGTTTCTTAAAGATTAACGTGAGTGGTCCTGGCCAGAATGCATCCATGCACTTTCGGGCGACTTCGCTGACTTCTCCATCAATACATTGCTCTAGCATACTTCTGTGGCTAATATGTAGAATGAGTGGATTGTCCTGAGGTCTTCCTTTGGCTTCATATATTTTCTTAATTGCTTTGCTATGAAGTCCATGAGCACCCAGACCATACACCGTTTCCGTAGGTAGGATAACTGTTTCATCATCTAGAATAGCTTGTGCCATTTGCTGTATTTCTTTCTCAAAGCCTTCTACTTGTGGAATGTGAATAATCTTCGTCATAAAATCACCTTCTTTTTTGTCAAAGCCTATATTACCATAAAAAAATGGTTTTGTTATGATTTTTTGTATGATTGACATGTTTGATACTTCTATTTAATACCTTTTCGACCATCCATTTGCCACTGATGTCAAGCAAGAACAATACTATTATATGTTTTATTTATTACTCTACTCGATTGCGACCTAGTTCTTTTGCACGATAGAGTGATCGATCGACTTCTTTATACGCAATTTCAAGTGTATTGTTTGTATGATGATTTAGTTCCACGACACCAAAACTTGCTGTAATATGCACATCAAATTTATTTAGTTTAAATCGTTTCTTCTCAATAGACTCTCTTAATTTTTCTGCAACCTTAACTCCTTGTAAATAAGATACATGCGGTAGAAAAACCAGATACTCTTCACCACCCCATCGGGCAATCTGATCTGCGGATCGCAGCTCATTCTTTAATAAATCCGCAATCTCAATGAGCAATAAATCTCCAATTGGGTGTCCATATGTATCATTCACGTCCTTGAAATAATCTAAATCCAAAATAATGATGCACGAATGATTTTGATAACGTTGGATTCGGTCCAACTCACTTTTAAGCAAGCTTTCCATACTTCGGCGATTGAGCAGTTTGGTTAGGGAATCATAGTAGGCATAGAGTTTAAGTTCTTCGTTTTGCTTTTCCAGCAACTCCTTTTGCTCACTGATTTTTTGCTGAAACAAAAGGTTTGCCAAATGGTACCTCCATAAAATATTTGATATAACGATTCCGATTCCCACCATCGAAACTCCATTTACTCGATTTGAAAGCAATATCGCTTGATCTGTTTGATACATGGCTTGTGTAACGAAAAATAACAAGTAACTCATTCCATAGATGATCAATGAGTGCTTTGGTGGTATCAAAAACACTAAAGCCACAATAGATATGGATGTAAATAATGGTGAAATGCTTGTTGTTACCAGTTGGTCAATGGCCGCAAGAAAAATTCCTGCTAAGATTATCGTTGAAGCAAACGTAAGTAAAATCAATTTCTTGTACTTAATGGGGATTTTTTTATTTTTATACCACAAAAGAAGAACGGCACCTAAAAACATGATCAGCGCCATGATTCCATGAGCCAATATAACACCAATTCGCCACTTATATTCGATTTCGTTTGATTTTGACAAATCCAAATAAAACCAAAGAACATGTATAAGGTTGACTGCTAGAGCAATCCATGCAGAAAAATACAATCTGCGAAAATTAATCTGTGCAATCTCAGGCATTACTTGACTAATAAGTTGCTTATTTGCCTTTAACTTTAATTTCTGCTGGTAAATGAAATGATTCATTTTCATACTTCACCTCTAAGCGACTCACTTATTTCTTAAATCATAAAGCATTTATGATTTAATTAAAAGAAAAATCAGAAAATTAGCTATATTCCCTGATTAATCTGGTTTGTTTACTTGATAGATCGAACCTTCTTTTCGATAGCCCAATGTCTGATAATACGCGTCCACATCTGACATCACATAGACGATATGATGTCTAAACTCTTGGTAAATGATTTGCATGAGTTTATTCCCAAGATGTTTGCCGCGATAACTCTTTTCTACAAGCAAATCACAAACATACACATAAAATCCTGGATCTTCCAGACTGCGACTATACCCCACAATCTCACCCTCTTCCTCCGCTACATACACGATGGATTGTTTGAGATTCTCTCGATACAAATGACTGGTCTTTTCTCCCCAGTAACATTTCCAATCATCACCCTGATTACGAATCAGTTGCATCAGTTTTTCTTCATCTTTTGTAGGATCGTATTTCCTAATCATAAATCATCCCCCTTTTAATCTCTATTTCGGGTAGTTATAGTATCTCAGTAACTCAAACACTTTCTTATCAATTATCATATCTTCCATATCTATCTGATACTTCTTTAAAAACTGTATGACGTTTTGTAAAAACAGATCACTCCCTACAATATAGTAATACGCATGGGGATTTTCTTCTATTGTATTCGCAACCATTTCATAAAACTCTTTACGACTATTTGCCCAGTGCAACGAAAGATGATCATGATGAAGCTGCTGAAACTGATTATAGTAAACAGGGGTTGATTCTGATTGCACATTGATATGAGTTAAGGCACTAATTCCCTGGTGGTCTTTGATAAATGCATGAATCAAAGGTCGAAATGTCGCGATGCCTACACCCATAGACAGAAGCACAATCGGACGTTGTTCTCGCCGAAGTTCCATCCGAGATCCCATTTTAAAGAGTACGACCTCATCCCCAATGTTAAGTTGGTTAAGTTTCTGTTTGAATTCTGATTCACTCCCTGGAACTCTTGTCGTAATTCCAATACAGTTATCTGAGGGAAGTGTTGAAATGGACATATGTCTTACCCATGATTTTCTCGGTGGATCTACTTCATCAAATCCTTTGATGCCAATGTGGATGTGAGTTCCCTCACTCCACACCAATTCTTCTGGTTTCTTAAATATATATGTTTTGGTATCCGTTGCTTCTTCAACGATATCCATAACTTTTACTCGATATTTGCTCACATAACATCCTCCATAAAATCATTTTATGAAAAGACGCACTCTTCTTTCAAGTATGATGCACTAAACATCCTCAATTACTTGGATGTCAATCATCGTTTGTGACATGTAACAAATTTCAGACTCATATTCGCAATCGTATTCTACACGTATATCTTACAAATCTTTTGTGATTGCGACTCGATATTCAAAGACTTCTGCATTCATGATGGCTTCATTCACACTTGGATCCTGACGCATCATCTTACTTGCTTCTTCAAGTGATTCAGCTTTAAAAATGACTATACCAAAGGTTTTTTCGTTTAAACCAACGGTCTTTCCTGCTAAGATAAGCTTACCTTCTTGCTTCAAGTCTTTAAGGTAAGAGAAATGCCTAGATATAATTTGCTCATCCACTTCTGTCCAATTTTCTACATTGAGCAAACGATCAACCGGCTTAAGGACATAAATAAACTGCTTTCCTTGCTTTTCCATACTCATATTTAAAAATCACCTTTCTTCCACGAAAATACATATTCCACATGTTCGGGTAGTATCATTTCGACATCACGTAACTTAACGAAATGCCCTTGTATTCCCAGTTCTTTGACTGATAAATCAAAATGGGCTGCTGCGATACCTAGGTCAATTTTCTGGATATCATAACTGAAAGCCTTGCTGTAGCCAGGATCTTTTCTTTCAAAAAAATGAACATAGTCTTTGCTTTGAACGATTCGCCAAGGCTGCTTATTTGACGCTGATGGTCCAAGACGTACCATTTCCAAAGGAATGTACATCTCTTTTGCTAACTCTTTTGTCAGCGGGTTCTGAAAGTTGTCTTTGAAAAACAACTGTTCAAAACCTTTACGTTGATCTGCTTTTATCAATTTTCTCATAGCCACTTCTGTGAAATGCATCTTTTTTGCTGCATATCCTAAAGGAGTGATGACCGGAAAGAGTTCATCTTCTTTGATATCCACACCTTTCGCAAATTCTTTACGATTAAATGTACCACCAAGCCAACATGTACCAATCCCCATAGAAGCCAGATATAACATGAGGATCTCTAACTCATAACCAAGTGCTTCAAGCACCATTGGTTCTAGTCGAACCGTTAATCCTACAAACTGCTTGGCTCCTTGGATGACACCATAGGTCCCAAGTTTATTCGACTCCTTCATCTCTTCTATGTTTATAAAATGATACTTTATTTTGTTACCAAATGGATTTTCAATTGATTGAATGAATGTTTGGATTTCATTCATCGTTGCAGTATCAATTATCTGACCATCATAATTTCGTACACTGCTGCGAAGATTAACTGCCTCTTCGACGTTAAAGTTAATTTTCATCGTAGCACCTCTGTAAAAAAATCATGATCAATCATATACTGGACCATCTTATTAATATCATATGTCTTTTCAACCACATAATAGCACCACTGATACTCGCGACACAGGATCAGATTTTTATGATTGGCATCAATCAGCCAGTCAGCGCTCACATATGACTCATCTAATCTTTGTTCAATCACACTTGAATTCGCTTGAATCAACTCCACATTCTTTATAATATACTCTTCGCTGAACACAAGACAAATCTCCTTGATTGAGGACAAATACTGAACTGAGAAATCACTTTTGTAATTGAATGGAATATAGCAACCCTCGATGATGAGATGCTGGTGATTTTCAATAGCAGTTTTAATCATTTCTTTAACGATTGGCCATAGGTACTCTGTTAATTTCT
>DOKQ01000125.1 GCA_003510215.1 Erysipelotrichaceae bacterium | reverse complement strand
ACATCCCCCTTCATGATTCTCCAGGCAATCCCTTCCACAATGGCTGTTTTTCCAACCCCTGGTTCTCCAATAAGGATGGGATTATTTTTGGTTTTACGTGAAAGAATCTGGATAATGCGACGAATCTCCTCATCCCGACCAATCACCGGATCAATCTTCCCAGACTTCACTTCTTCAACCAAATCACGGCCATATTTAGCCAACGCTTCCAATACATTTTCTGCTGTTTGTGAGCTCATTGTCGCACCTCCCCTTCGTTTTTTTTCAGTATCCATGAGTTTTTTTCGAGTCAAATCATATTCCTTACGAATCTGTTCACTTAATGGTTGAGCAGCTAACACAATAGCCATCCATAAGACCGATGCCCCAAGTAGCTCATCTGAAAACTCCTTACGAATCTCTTCTGCTTGTGTCAATACTTGCTGAAACGAAGAATCCATATAAGGCGAAGATGATTCACTTACTTTAGGCAATCGATTGACATTGGCAGTCACTTTTGTCAGAAGATTTTCTTTAGATACATTAAGACGAGTCAGAAGACCATCCACTGCATCATCTAATAGAATCGCAAGGTGTAGATGGTCAGCTGTAATCGCAGGCTGATGATTCTGATTGGCTAACTGAATGGCAGATGAAACAGCTTTCTGAGCCTTTTCTGTCATTTGATCAAAATTCATAAATCCACCTCCTGGCACTCTTGTGTATAGAGTGCTAAACACATCTTTTTAGAAAAGTAACAGCGTACTGTTACTTAAATGACTTTTTAAACTTCTCAAAGACAGAATCTTTACTTCCTGCTTTGCGTAATTTCTCGTATAAATCCTTTTGTTCCCGTGAAAGTTTTGTGTCCACTTCGATTTTCACTTCCACATATTGATCTCCCGGTTCCTGTGTCCGTAAATCCTTGACACCCTTACCTTTCAGTCTAAATTGAGTTCCATGCTGGGTTCCAGCTGGAATCGTCAACTCCACATCACCATAAACCGTTGGAACATCCACGGTTGTACCTAGTGTTGCATCAATCGCACTAATTGGAATCGTAATGTGAATATGTCGGCCGTCACGTTCGAAGAATTTGTGCTTTAATACCAGAATTTCAATAAACAGATCCCCATTGGGTCCACCACTTGCACCACGTTCACCTTTTCCGGAAACACGAAGCTGCTGACCGGATTGAATGCCTGCTGGAATCTTGACATCGACCGTCACGCGTTTGCGATTATACCCTTTACCATTACATTTGGAACATTTATTGACAATCTTCTTACCGCTGCCACCACAATCCGGGCAAACACTCGCCGATTGAAAAACACCAAATGGAGTACGTTGCTGGGTGACCGTCTGGCCACTCCCTTTACAGGTCGTACAGGTCTTTACATCATCCTTGCTATGTGCGCCACTTCCGAAACACACATCGCACTGTTCCTCTACATCTAGACTAATGCTTTCCTCTTTTCCAAAAACCGCATCCATGAAGTTGATTTTCATCTGCATGAAGCGATCTTGCCCTTTGCGCGGACCACTTTGACGGCTACGAGATTGACCTCCCCCAAAAAAGGAGCCGAAGATATCATTTAGATCTTCAAAACCACCGAATCCGCCAGAACCACCGAAACCACCAAATCCTCCAGCACCTTCCATTCCGGCATGACCAAACTGGTCATAACTGGCCTTTTTACTTGGATCGCTTAGGACTTCATAAGCTTCCTGAATTTCCTTGAACTTAACATCGGATCCCGGTTCTTTATTGACATCGGGATGATACTTCTTTGCCAGGGTGCGGTAAGCCTTCTTAATTTCAGTTTCATTAGCTGATCGCGAAACGCCTAGCACTTCATAATAATCTCTTTTTTCTGCCATATTACCTCCGCAACGCAAGCCTGGCTAGGCAGGCTTGTGTAAATCATGTATTTATCTTAGTTTTTTTCCTTGAAATCTGCATCCACAACGGTGTCATCATCATTTCCTGATGCATCTGTTGAATGACCTTCACCTTGTTGAGCCTGATACATCGCTTCAGACATCTGATGAGCTGCCTGTTCCAATGCATCCATTTTGCTGCGCAATGTTTCCATATCATTACTGTTCAATGCTTCCTGCAATTCATCACGAAGACGAGTTACCTCTTCCTTCTGCTCTGCTGATACATTGGCATTTTCGGTTTCCAGTGATTTATTGATCTGATGGATGAACTGCTCAGCCTTGTTTTTCAACTCAACTTCTTCTTTGCGTTTTTCATCCTCTGCTTTGTGCTCTTCCGCATCCTTTATCATACGGTCGATCTCTTCATCGCTCAAACCACTTGAGTTGGAAATGGTAATGGATTGCTTCTTGTTTGTGCCTTTATCCAAAGCAGACACATGCACGATACCGTTTACGTCAATATCAAAGTTAACTTCGATTTGAGGAATGCCACGAGGAGCAGGAGAAATGCCATCCAATTTGAACATACCCAATGTCTTGTTATCATGAGCCATAGGACGCTCACCTTGAAGCACATGGATATCTACTGCCGGCTGATTATCCGCTGCAGTCGAGAACACTTGGCTCTTTGATGTAGGAATTGTTGTGTTTCTTGGAATAAGAACGGTCATCACACCACCCATGGTTTCAATACCAAGAGATAGTGGAGTTACGTCTAGCAATAATACATCCTTAACATCACCCGCAATAACACCACCCTGAATCGCAGCACCTAACGCTACCACTTCATCCGGGTTGACCGATTTATTCGGTTCTTTACCTAATTCTTTACGAATAAGCTCAAGGACCATAGGCATGCGGGTTGAACCACCCACCAGCAATACCTGATGAATATCATTTTTAGTTAAACCAGCATCTTTTAATGCCTGACGAACAGGATTTACCGTACGATCAAGAAGATGACGTGTCATATCTTCAAATTTGGCACGTGTGAGTGTAGCTTCTAGATGCAATGGACCACTTGGGCCAGCAGAAATAAATGGTAAAGAGATTTGAGTCTGAACCATGGAAGAAAGGTCTTTTTTCGCTTTTTCTGCTGTTTCCTTCATACGTTGAAGTGCCATACGATCACTTCTTAAATCAATCCCATTGTCCTTTTTGAACATATCCACAAGCCAGTCAACAACCACATCATCAAAGTCATCTCCACCCAGTTTGTTATCACCGGATGTGGATAGTACTTCAAAAGTGCCATCGGCCAACTCCAGAATCGATACGTCAAATGTTCCACCACCAAGGTCATAGACAAGAACTTTCTGTTCCTTATCTGTTTTATCAATACCGAAAGCAAGTGCTGCTGCGGTAGGTTCGTTAATAATACGTTCAACTTCCAAGCCTGCAATTTTACCTGCATCTTTGGTTGCCTGACGTTGTGCATCATTGAAATACGCCGGTACAGTAATGACCGCACGAGTTACTTTTTCACCAAGATATGCTTCTGCATAGGACTTCAAGTGCTGAAGAATCATCGCAGAAATTTCCTGAGGCTTGTAATCCTTACCTTCAAGAGTTGTTTTGTGATCGGTTCCAATCCAACGTTTAATGGAAATCACAGACTCCTTGTTTGTCACTACCTGACGCTTTGCGGCTTCACCTACAATACGTTCACCGTTTTTATAGGCCACGACCGATGGTGTGGTACGGTTACCTTCTGGGTTTGTAATAACGACAACGTCTTTTCCTTCCATAACAGCGACACAGGAATTCGTTGTCCCTAAATCGATTCCGATAATTTTACTCATGTTTGTTTTCCTCCTTGTTATTCACTAACTTTGACAAGACTTGCACGTAGAATGCGGTCTTTGAGTTTATATCCTTTTTGAAGCACTTCAACCACCAGATTGGCATCGACACCTTCGATAGTTTCCATCATTAACGCATGATGGAAGTTTGGATCAAATGGCTGGTTAAGGGCATTGATTTCTTCAACCCCTTCTTTTTTAAGCGCTTCAATCAATTGCATGTAAATCATTTCAATTCCCTTGAGCACAGAGTCGTTGGAATCCTGCTGTTGTGTATTGCCTAAGGCACGCTCGAGATTGTCAATGACAGGTAAGATATCTAACGCAAAACTTTGGATGCGATACTTCATACGAGAATCAAAATCATTCTGTAATCGCTTCTTCATATTCTCTGCATCCGCATACGCCTTAAAATACTCATTCTTTAATTTAACGACTTCACCTTCAAGTTCAGCGATTCTCGCTGAAGCCTGGGTTAATTCATCCACCACTTCAACTTCCTCAATCGGTGTATCCTGAATCGTTTCTTCGTTTAACTGCTTTTCTTCCACATCGATCTCCTGTTCTTTCAATTTTTTCTCTACTTTTTCTTTTTTTATCTTTTTTTCTTTACTCATCTGACTCACCCTTTCCATAAATTCGCTCAATTGCAAGTGCAATGGTCTCCATCATCGATAGAATGCGATCATACTCCATGCGTGATGGTCCTAAAACCATCAGCTTTCCTTCATTTTTATCCGAAATTCGAATGGTTGAAGAAACAACAGCCATATCATCCAGCCAAACCAGCTCGGAATGTCCACCTTTTTTTAGAAGAATGTCACCCTTGCCTTTACCAATCGTTCGCCACAGCTGACTGTTTTCAAGCATTGCCAGAATCCCTTTTAACTTCTCTACATCCGCAAACTCAGGTTGATAGAGCAGGTTGTTCTGACCGCTGAAATACACATCGTCATTGGCAAACTTGATAAACGCATTGATAAATGCTTCAAACAGCATTTCGTAGCGTTTCACCGTGTGGGCAAGAATCGGTTTGATAACCCCCATCTTTTCCACCACTTCATTGATCGGTGTCCCTTTTAATCGATCATTCAATACCTCACAACAGGATTGAATATCTTCCAAAGAAACATCTGATGCAAAGTTAAAGATACGGCTTTCGGTATGCCCCTCATTGGTAACAAAGATAGCCACAGCACTTCGCTGATGAAGTGGAAGCAACTGAATTTGCTCCAGACGTTGCTGATTTGCATCCGGTCCCAGTACAATGGTTGTCAGCTTCGTCATCTGTGATAAAATATCACAGCTTCGACGAATCGCCTGTTCCATGTTTAACGCCCGATCCGAGAAAATCTGCGCCAAGGCATACTCAATACGATCATCGCTACGCTGTTCCATCAGGTGTTCCACATAAAAACGATAGCCCTGAGTGGAAGGAATCCGTCCACTTGAGGTATGTGTTTTCTCAAGTAATCCCATCTCTTCAAGTTCCATCATTTCATTACGGATCGTCGCTGATGAGTAGTTCATCTGATACTTCTGCAACAAAGCTTTTGAGCCCACGGGTTCAGCCGTTTGAATAAACTCTTCCACAATGGCTTTAAAGATCTCGATTTTACGTTTACTTAGCATTGTACGGCACCTCCTTAGCACTCAGACTCTTTGTCTGCTAATATTATAAAGCATCCCCTTAGCACTGTCAACAATCAAGTGCTAATCATGTTTAAAAACCTAATGTGCTCACAACTTCTATATCCATGCATTTTCGTATATAATATACCTAATGAGGTGAAGTCATGCATATCAACTACTACCCAACTCCTTTACATATCACTGCTGGGATAACCAGGCGTTTTTCGGGTGTGTCATTACCTCCCTTCGACTCATTAAACATGGCTTTCTATGTAGGCGATAACAAGGAACATGTGTTAACCAACAGACAACTAGTGGCAGATGAACTTAACATCCCTTTAAGTCAATGGGTATTCCCCAAACTGACTCACAGTGACCACATCCATCAGGTGACTCGTTTGGATGGGGGTAAAGGAGCGTTCAGTGAAGAAGGCAGTTTATACGATGTGGATTCCATCTATACCTACGAAAACGATCTGGTACTCTCCGTGTTCTCCGCGGATTGCATTCCAATTCTTTATTATCATGAGTTAAACCATGTCATTGGAGCGATCCATTGCGGATGGACCGGAACCGTTAAGGAAATTGTCCGAAAAACCTTTGAACACCTCATCGAGAATGAATCCTGCAATCCATCAGCGTTTACCATCTTCATTGGCCCCTCCATTCGCACGGAAGCCTTTGAGGTAAAAGAAGATGTCATTGCCAGAATCAAAACCATGACGTTGGATTCAACCCCATTTATTAGAGAAGAAAACGACCGATATTTCCTTGATCTGGTCGGCATGAATGTTCAAATGCTTATGGATCTGAACATATCAAAGGAACAGATCATGATATCCCCTGAATGCACATTCACTCAGTCCCAGGATTATTTCAGTTATCGTGCATCACCGACGACCGGGCGTCATGCCAGCTTCATTGTACAAAGGAGGAAAGAGTATGAGTAAATCCACTCGATTATCCCTTTTGATGGCTATGGTTTATTTCCTTCTTATGACCTTTACCCTAGCCATATACTTAAACTCAGATCTGATGCAACCAAAACTTGGAATGATTCAACCTACATTCGCATTGTATGCGGTTGCTATTTTTATGCAAAATCTATTTGGGATTTTGTCCATGTATTACTTCGAGGAATCTTGGATTTCAATCAAACAGCTGATCATGTCAATGATCACCTATGTACTGATTACCTTCATTGTTTTCTCCATTCGTCTTTACCCACTTATCTCATTATTCATCTTTATGATGGCAATCCCACCTCTGATCCTTCTTGTATTCAAGGGATTTACTAAGACAAAGAAGATATCTAAATCGTACGTTTCACTTGTTCTACAATTAAGTTTCTTACTCTCTTTGCTATTTCCACCAAGCTTCTATCTGGCCAATCGTACCTATGAGTTATCCCTATATCAAAATCCAATCGAAGCCGGGTTGAGTCGTGACGAGTATTTTGAACAGTACAAGGATGAGCTGTCACTCTTGAGAATTGAATCTTGGAAAACTTGCAGTGAAAGTTGTCGGTTGCAGGTGATGCAACTGGTTGAAAACATTGAGGCAGCCCTAGCTCATCGCCCCGCAATTCAAATTGAATCACTCCTTATGCAGCCGGATATTTATGGGCATTTCAGTTATGTGAATGCTCAGATTGCCGTCAATGAATCATTGCTTCATGAGCGCCATGCTCAACATCTGTTACATACGGTATTACATGAAGGAAGACACGTCTATCAGTACATTCAGGTGTATGATAGCAAAGTCAAACATGAAGATCCCGTGCTTTTGCAGATATGGCAGGATAACCTTCAGTCATATAAACATATTTCCAATTATTCTTACGATGATTATGTCAATCAGGCTGTTGAGGTTGATGCAGAAAACTTTGCATTGGAAGTCATCTTCGATTACTGTAAGAGGTTTTCCACCATCTCCGCCCAATGTGATGCCTATGTAAAAAGAGGGATATATCCATAGTGATATCCCTCTTTTTTTAACATGATTATATGTGTTTTACCCGATCTGCATATTTTTCGTATAGCCAGTCGTTGCTTACACCATCCACATTCTGAGACTGGAACACAGGTAATTTAAACCCTTCCTGATGAAGTATCGTGAGTGCTTCAGTTAGAATTGTATTGACAAGAAGCAACGTTGTCATGGAAGACGCCGGTCCTGACTTAACCTTCCCATAGGTCATAAGTGCATCTCCATCTGGAACGCAGTTATCCACCACATAATCCACGATTTCATACAGCTTCTTTCCGGAAGGATGACGACTCGTCGTTTCCTTCGACTGATGAAGATTGGTTAGGGCAATGGTTATAACCCCTTCTTTCTTAGCTCGCAGCGCCATTTCAATAGGCATTGCGTTACGACCACTATTGGAAGTAATAATCATAATATCCTTTGGCTTAATATCGTATTGGTCATATACAATATCTGCCATCCCCACACACTTTTCAATGGCTCCTGATCGACGTGCCCCATTGGAAGTCAATGTATCCGGGTCGAGCATAGCGTTCACATTCGCTAAGCCTCCTGCCCGTACAAACATCTCAATCCCAACCATATGCGAATGGCCGGTTCCAAAAACGTGAATCATCCGATCTTCGCGAATGTTATCTGCGAAGAGAAGAGCAAGCTTTCGAATCATCTCTTTTTGGGTGTCATGCACTGTCTTGAACATATCCACCACAAGATTCATGTACTCAAACTCAAACATAGTGTGCTCCTTTCTCTATTGCTTTCATAATATGACGATTTTATCAACTTGTCAAAACTTATATCCTCATCTAGCACACATTTTTCAGCTATGCTATGATTGTACACAAAAAGGAGATATTTCCTATGATTCGAATTCTATTATGTTGTGGCGGGGGGTTCTCTTCCAGTGCACTTGCGAAAGCAGTTGAAAAACAAATCATTGAGGAAGGCATAGAAGATCAGGTGAGTATCACCTTTTTACCACTTACTCTGTTTGCGGCTCAAGTTAAGAAAAATGAACCTCTTATCTATGATGCTGTGCTATGTTGTCCACATTTACTACATTCAGTGAACCGACTCACTCAATCATTCACGATCCGTATTCCGGTTCACATTTTGCCACCACGTCTCTATGGATTAATGACCATCAGAGAAATCCTCTATGATGTCCAGGACATGATTGAACGATTTTCCGTGCATCAGAAAAATCCCTTTTTCTTTCCACATGAGGAAGATATTCTCCGGGTAACCCGAAGTAAATCCTATCGAAACACCTATAAACAAGAGGCCAAAGATTAAAAAAACTGAATTTTCGTTCAGTTTTTTTTAGTTCAACTTGTCCACAGCCACATTCTCAATAAAATGCTTGAAACTCTCCATAGTTGAAGTTGTCTGATTGATAAACATCTGAATATCCAAAGCTGGTGGAATGTCAAAATCAAACTCCACATCCATCGTCCACCTCACACCTTCTTCAGTTGTTTCAAACGTATTTTCACAGCGATTGGTTACCCCATGCATCGAATAAACATTCACAATCCGATGAGGGAGTGCTACCTCTTCCAGATATTCATTCATTTCCTGAAGCTGATTTGCGGCCGCATAACGCAGAACACCTTTTGCGCCCGTTTCCTTCAGTTGTCCTTCCAGCAAGGTATAGCCAATAAAATTAGCCTGCCAGTCTTTATATCGTTCATACTCCAAAAAAAGCTTGGAAACCTTTTCCAACGGTGCATAAACGTGTACCACACATTGATATTTCATGTTATTTCTCCTCAAATAGCTCCAGATATTCTTCATATCCTTCACGAATCA
>DOKQ01000181.1 GCA_003510215.1 Erysipelotrichaceae bacterium | reverse complement strand
AAATCCGGAAAGTAGGTAAACTATGAAACTATATGAATATCAGGTAAAGGAGTTATTTGCACAGGCGAAAATTCCGGTGCCTAACAGCTATCTGATTAAGTCCGCAACCGAAGCTTCCAAAGCATTTGAGGTGGTTGGATTTCCATGTGTCGTTAAATCACAGGTTTTAAGTGGTGGTCGGGGAAAATCCGGATTGATTCAGTTTGTGACCGATGAGAATCAAGCATTCAATGAAGTTGTCAGATTATTTTCATTACCCCAACGTATCCCATATCTGCTTATTGAAGAAGCGGTAGATATCGTTCAGGAAGTGTATGCTTCCTTTACGATCGATCCTGCCAGTGGACAGGCACTAAGTATTGTGAGTGCTACGGGTGGTGTGGATATTGAAACCCTGGCTGTCAATGAGCCTGAGAAGATTATTCAAACGAAAATCGATATGAGGATTGGTTTGCAGCCATATCAGGCTAATCACATTGCTTATGAGTGTGGGTTTAGTGTAGAGGTTGCAAAGAAGTTCAGTCAATTATTGATGAAGTTGTACAAACTGTTTGTTCAACGTGATTGTGAACTGCTTGAGATTAATCCATTGTTTATAACAACTTCCAATGAGTTGGTTGCGGGTGATGGAAAATGTTCAATTGATGATAACTCCATGTTCCGTCAAAGTGATATTACACAACCTACGGATATTGTTGAGAATGAAGCGGCACGTTTGGCAAATGAAGAAGGTATTCCTTTCATTCAGTTTGATGGTGATATTGGTCTTATGTGTGCGGGTGCCGGGTTAACAACCACTGTCTACGATTTGATTCATTATGAAGGTGGCAGCGTAGCCAACTATCTGGAATTTGGTGGACCTAATTACAAAAAAGCAATGAAGGCGATGGAAATCTGTTTGCAGGTAGAGTCCAAAGTGATTTTAATCGTTACATTTGGTACCATTGCCCGTGCAGATGTTATGGCTGAAGGAATTGTGGATGCCATTGCTAAACTTAAGCCGAATCGTCCAATTGTGACCTGTATTCGAGGTACAAACGAGGTTGAGGCAACAGAAATGCTGAAAAAGGCAGGGTTAACACCACTGTTTGATACTGAAGAAGCTGTCCGCCTTGCGGTTGCTTTGGCGAAGGGGTGAATGCGATGAGTATATTTATTGATAGAACGACAAAAGTTCTGGTTCAGGGAATTACAGGTTCAGAAGGAAGCTTCTGGACAAAACATATGATTGATTTGGGTACCCAGGTTGTTTGTGGTGTGACTCCAGGAAAAGAAGGCCAAGTGGTGGAAAGACTTCCGGTGTATCATTCTGTGGCACGTGCATTGCGCGAGCATGACGTAGAAGCTTCCATGATCTTTGTTCCACCAAAATTAACTAAAGATGCAGTATTTGAAGCTTTGGCAAGTGGCATTAAGAAGATTGTTACGATGGCAGATGGAATTCCACTGTTTGATATGGTGGCTATCCGTCAGGCAGCACTTGAACATGATGCACTTGTCATTGGTGGGAACACTTCAGGTGTTATTTCTCCGGAAGAAGCCATGATGGGAAGTTTCCCACATTGGATCGAAAGAGTCTATAAAAAAGGTAACATTGGTGTCATGACACGTAGTGGCTCTTTAACCAATGAAGTTACAGCTATGATTGTTAAGGAAGGATATGGCGTTTCAACACTGATTGGTGTGGGTGGCGACCCTGTACCTGCCACACGATTTGCCCAAATGCTACCTTATTTTGAGCAAGACGATGAAACCGAAGCTGTGGTCATCATTGGAGAACTCGGTGGAACCATGGAAGAAGAAGTTGCGGATGCGATGATGCAGGGCATCTTCACCAAACCACTTGTTGCCTTTTTGGGTGGCCGAACTGCACCTAAGGGTCAAAAGATGGGTCATGCGGGTGCGATTATTACAGGTGGTAAAGGATCTGTCGAAGATAAAATTGAAGCACTTACGAAAGCCGGGGCTTTGGTTGCGGAGCGTCCGAGTAAAGTAGGACTTTTACTAGAGCAACTACAGGTAAAGAAAAAGTAAGAAAACATGGGATGCCTTTTGCATCCCTGTTTTTTCTCTGATATAGTTAGATTAATCATCGATGGGAGGAAGATTATGAAACAATCTCAGTTGAGCGCAAAACTGGCTTATGGAGCTGCTGACATTTATGGTGGCGGTTCATTTCTTATTATCAGTATTCTCTATCTTGTCTTTTTAACCGATGTCGTGGGGATGAATCCTGCGTTGGCAGGTTCGATTCCAATGATTGGAAAAATTTGGGATGCCCTCACGGATCCACTGATGGGAAATATTGTGGATCGAACAGAATCACGCTATGGTTCCAAGCGATTTTATCTTCTGATTGGTAGCTTTGCTGGATCCATTACTTTTGCCATGATGTGGCTATCCATATCAGCGACACCACAGATCACCTATTTCTTTTATCTTTTCATGTATATTCTTTTTTCGACCGGATTTACAATTGTCATGGTGCCTTATAATGCGCTATTGCCGGATATGATATCCGATTATACTCAGCGGAGTGCATATACAATGTATCGCATGATTTTCTCGGCGTTAGCAGCCATTTTGGCAGGACTGGTTCCGAATATGATGGTTCAACGGTTAGGGTCTTCAGCTGAGCAGGGATTTCTGATCATGGGAATTACCTTTGGAGTTATCTTCTTTCTATCCATCTTTTTCACTTTTTTGAAAAGCTGGGAAAAGGCACGGCCGGTGGTAAAAACATCATTTAAGGATTCTTTCAAGGAGTCGTTCAGTGTTTTTCGCAATCGTTCCTTTAGACTTTATTTAGGAATCTTCCTTTTTGGTCAGGGATCTGCGGATTTTATTACCACATTGGTCATTTATTTTTTGGCTGTGGTATTAAGGCAGCCGGAACAGTTTACGTTCATCATGGCCGGTGTCCTTATTTCACAACTGTTAGCCATGTTTGTCTTTCAGATTGTTCTTAAGAAAACATCAAAGAAATTTCCGGTTTACCTTGGATTTCCTATACGGATCGTTGCGACGATTTCAATGATATTCTTTGCATATGCCAACGCTCCGATTCTACCGATATTTATTGCTTCGTTTGTGTCTGGATTGGGTACAGCGGCTTCCTCGGTCACGTCCTATGCGATCTTAACGGATTTAACAGATGTGGACTACTTGATTACTTCCAAGCGTCGTGCGGGGGTATATTCAGGCATGGCAACGTTCAGCCGAAAGATTGCCAATGGTCTGGCCATCTGGTTGATTGGGATTTTACTGTCGGTATTTCAATATGATGCCAATATTCCTGTGCCACAGGATGTAACCATCCAAGGGATTAAGTTTATGTTTATTGCCTTACCTGTTGTGTTTATGTTAGCTACTTTATACTTTACCTATAAGTTTCCAATCACAAAAGAAACCTATGACATTTTATCCAGAGAGATTGAGCGTCGCGAGGGTAAGATAGATGCTCATATTTCTCATGAAGATCGCTCTGTGTGTGAACAGATTACAGGCTTTAACTTTGATCAGCTTTGGAAAGAAGAGAATGCACGATGAGTTTATTTAATCTTACATTCTTTGAATCTTCCGGATGGCTAAAAGTTGGGATAGGTGAAGCTGCCTATGCGATGTCACGGGGAACCTTTAGGACAAAGGATAAAATCAACGTATCAAAAACGCTGGAATTTGCAGGTAAAGAAGGAAATGTATTTCACTATAAGAAAGATGAGTTTTCGGTTAAGGTTACGGTAATACAGGAAAATAACGCAACGTTTTTGTCCTTTGAGTGTTTTCCTCAACAAATCAATCGATTATGGATACATCTGCCAAGTCATGAACATCAGGGTATTTATGGATGTGGTGAACAATTTACTCATTTCAATTTAAAGGGTAAGAAAGTTCCGATTTGGGTGTCGGAGCATCATTCGCTCAAGAAACTGATTAAAAAAGCTGCGTTGACTAAGGTTTTTGGTGTCAATGATCAGCGGGTGAGTCATTACAAACATCATCAGACCTACATTGCTCAACCGACATTTCTTACTAGTGACCATGAAGTTTTTCATGTAGAGACAAGTGATTATTGTGAGTTTGATTTTTCAAAATCGGACACAACAACACTTGGCTTTCGTGGGATTCCTAAAAAACTAACTCACTTTTCTTCCACTGATTTTGCTTCGTGCATGTCATTTCTGGCTAAGACGGTACACACTCATCCAAAGTTTCCTTCTTGGGTATTGGATGGTGCGATTGTGGCAAGTCAGGGAGGTTGGGAACGGGTTGATCTTCTAATTGAAAAAATCAGAGCGAGAAAAGGTGAGGTTGCTGCAATTTGGTCTCAAGATTTTTCAGGACAGATCGTAACTCAGTTTGGTACACAAGTGTATTGGAACTGGCAGAATGACTCAAAGCTTTATCCTTCTGCGATTGAAAAGATTAAGCAACTCAATCGTGATGGGATTCGTTTCTTAGGGTATATTAATACATTTTTAAAAGAGGATGCACCTTTATATAACGAGGCGAAGGCCTTGGGATATCTTGTGCTTAATCAAAAGAATGAGCCATATCTCATCAAGTCCACCACATTTCGGGCAGGGATGATTGATTTGACTCATCCCAAAGCGTTTGAATGGTATAAGCAACTGATTCAAAGAGAAATGATTGATATCGGGTTAAGCGGTTGGATGGCTGATTTCGGTGAGTATTTACCTACCGATGCAGTTATATATGATAATCGTGGTGCTGAGGCAATGCACAATGATTGGCCGGACTTATGGGCCCGGTGCAATCGTGAAGCGATTGTGGAGCGTGGCAAGGAAGATGAAGTTTTTGTTTTCAGTCGTGCTGGCTTTACTCAAACCCATACCTACTCCAATTCCATGTGGGTTGGAGATCAGCACGTAGACTTTTCGAAAGAGTATGGCTTACCATCGGTCATCGTAGCGATGCTTTCTCTTTCGGTTAGCGGAAAAGGTATCAGTCACAGTGATATTGGCGGTTATACGACCATATTCCATATGAAACGTGATGAAGAACTGTTTATTCGCTGGATGGATGCCAATGTGTTCACACCTGTATTCCGTACACATGAAGGTAATCGACCATCAAGCAATGTTCAGGTGGACTCAAATGATCGGATTACTGATCATTTTGCCAGAATGTCAGCTGTGTTTAAGCAACTCAAACCGTATCATCTGTCTTTACTGCAGGAGTATTATACCAGTGGCATGCCTTTGGTACGTCCCATGTTTTTCCACTTTGATGATATGCACGTTCGTGATGTGCAGGATCAGTATATGTATGGCTCTTCATTACTCGTAGCTCCTGTATTAATCAGAAATGCAACTGTAAGGAAGGTTTGGCTACCGGAAGGTGAATGGGAGCAGCTCTTTACTCATAACTGTTATTCGTCTGGGTGGATAGAAGTAGATTGTCCCATCGGACAACCTATCGCTTTTGTTCGAAAAGATGACTTGTGGTATGATTTTTTTAGTCATCTTAGTGTATACTAATGATAATTAGTTAAGTTAATTAAAATGATAGAGGGGGTTGACACATTGTGATATTTTCACTGAATCAACGCAAACTGATTGGCCTATTAATTACGGAAGGTCCTCAATCCAGAAAAGCATTGGCATCCAAGCTTCATTTAACCAATGCGGCAGTAACTGTGATGACACAGTCTTTAATCGAGGAAGGTTTTGTGGTTGAACTGGGCGAGATTGAAAGTGGGAAAGTTGGAAGAAAAGAGACGCTAATTGACTTAGGAATCGATAAGTATGTGGCGATTGGCATGGATGTCCGGAGTGACTATGTAAATCTTAGTTTTACCGATATTCAGGGTAATCTGCTTGAGTATAAGAAGATTCATCATTTGGAAGATGCGGTGGAATATGTGCAGCGTGCCATAGCCAAGTATCCTCCTTTTGAGGAGATTTCGGTTGTGTGCCGTGGGTACAAAGGGCTTGATTTTTTTGATCAGACGATCGAAGAGGTTGAACGTCTGATGAGTGCGGCACGCTTACCGTATCGGATTGTACATAACGTATCAGCTCTCGCAATTTTGCACAAATTTTATCACCCGATGGACTCTAACTTTCTTTTAGTTAAGTATGGTCCTGGTGTAGGAAGTGCAATTATGACCAATGGGCAACTTTTACGAAATGATCGAAATCGTGGCTCGGAATTTGGTCATATGCTTGTGGATGGGAGTTCGCCAAGAACCCTTGAAGAAGAGATATCGTATGCGACTGTTGCACAGGGTATCGAGGAGTCAGAGGTTGTGGATTATTTATTATCATCCAAAGCCACGCTGGACTTTGTTATGTCTAAAATGGCGTATTGTCTAGTTAACGCACATGTTCTGCTTGCCTTGGAGAAGATTGTGATTGCAGGTAGTTTATTTGTTTCGGATGAGGCTTTTGCCAGTCTGAAGGATAAGATAAATAAGCATCAGAAATCGATACAGGCAGATGATCTGGTGAGAATTAGTGATTATCAGCAGAAGGAAAAAAAGATTGGTTCCATTGTCACCTTGTACTATCACTTTCTAAATTTATAGTCAAGCAGATGAGTTTGTGTCTAAGTTTATTTATATGACCAGAAGAAATTCTGGTTTTCTTCTTTCAAATAGGATATATTCTCTATAGAGGTATTTTATAAAACATAAACGTAGACGAGCGCTAAAATTCGTGGGGACATTCCTTCTGCTTTCTATTATTATCGCAGGATTAACTCTAAACTTTCTTGGATGGCTTCCCAAAAGATACTACTCTTCAGACTATTTTAATGTACCCTCACTTAAAAGTGAGGTAGATAGAGATCAGGATGGAGT
>DOKQ01000044.1 GCA_003510215.1 Erysipelotrichaceae bacterium | reverse complement strand
GATTGTCACTATTTTAAGACCTTTTTTCTCCATGAAAACCTCCTGTGTTTATATTTTGACTATATCACTGCAAGCGATTACAGTCAAGAAAAGGACAAAGTTTCTACTCAAAACACGAAGAACCATCGGTTTCGATGACTTCTTTATAAAACTCAAACGAATCCTTTTTCATTCTTGGTAAATCCGGATGTTCAAAATCAACGTAAACGAACCCATAACGCTTTTGAAAACCATTCAACCAGCTGAGTAAATCGGTGAATGACCATGTGCAGTACGCCCATAAATCAACACCCTGCTCAATCGCCTGAAGAATGGACACAATATGCTTCTTCAGATAATCTATCCGATACTCATCATGAATTTTACCATCTTCCAGCTGATCAAACGCACCCAACCCATTTTCCGAAATAAAAAGCGGTTTTTGGTAACGTTCTTTAATTTCTACCAAAGACTGACGAAGACCATCCGGATCAATCGCCCAATCCCAATCCGTATACTCAATGTTCGGATTGTACACCTGCTTGTAAAGCCCAGGAACACCACTTTCCTTAAACGTTCCTTTTTTACCCGTCGTATTCATCTTGCCCATCGTAATACCATCGATCGGATTGTGTGCCAAAGTTGTACTCTGATAATAGTTGATACCAATGAAGTCCGCTAGTTCAGCTGCACGACGACAAACATCAAAATCAGTTTCCTCAACATCCGGATAGATACCTTTGGACTTAAAGTACTCACTTCCCCACGCTGGATACTCTCCTTTATAGTAAATGTCCATTAGCCACCAGTTGTTCGTCTGATAATATCTGAAAACGGCTTCCTTATCATCATCACTCTCGCTCGCACTATAACCATTCGAGTAGGCAATCGATGAACCGATTTTTCCATCGAATCCCATATCCTTGTACATGTTCACAGTATGTGCATGGACCAGAGCACTGATATGATACGTATTCAGATACGCCCTCATATCCGTTTTTCCTGGAGGATGCATCGCCAAAAGATAGCCTAATCCCGTGAAAATATTAGGTTCATTATTGATAATCCAATATTTGACACGATCATTGAAGGTTTCAAAACAGAATTTGGCATAAGCAAGAAAATCTTCAATCACCTTACGCGACTCCCAACCTTCATACTCATCCTGAAGAGCTGCAGGCAAATCCCAGTGATACAGGGTGACTACAGGAACGATATCATGAGTCACAAGCTCATTAATCAGATTCTGATAAAACTCAACTCCCTTTGAGTTGATTTCTCCGCGACCTTTCGGGAAAATGCGTGCCCAGGAAATGGAAAAACGATATGCCTTAAGACCCATTTCCTTCATCAAAGCCACATCTTCTTTAAAGCGATGATAATGATCAGTCGCAACATCACCGTTGGTCCCTTCAAAGGTCTTCCCTTCGATTTTTACCCAATGATCCCAAATTGAAAGTCCCTTGCCATCTTCATTATAAGCACCTTCAACCTGATACGCTGCAGAAGCACTGCCCCACAGAAAATCCTTTGGAAACTTAGTCAACATATTCCACCATAAAGAATAGGGCTGGACCATATTCAGTTGATTTGATGGCTTTTTTTGCAACTGAAACAGCCTTTTGCTCTTCCTGGGATGAAGAAAAATATAACTTAATTCCATCTTCTTTGATAAATGTAAATGTGTGTCCATCGATGGTATTCCCATCGAGTAAAGACTTGATTGCTGCTCTTTTTAAAGGCGCATGTACTCGAATCATTCGGCTTTCTCTCCTTCTTCAATTGTTACTTTCAAACGTGCCAGTTGCATACGAATTTTCTTTAAAGACATACCTCTTAAAATGGGTAAACTTAACAGTTTATAGTTGTAATTACGGAATGTTTTCGAACTTCTGGCATCTTCCATAAGTGTCACAAATGTTCCACCATCCTCATAAGCCTCAAAAACGTAAGTCGTTGTAATCATATCATCCGAGAACGTTGAAGTGAATGCGAGAGTCTCATTTTTTAGCTGAGCAATCACGGTCTGCTCAAACTTAACGCCCTTGTTTCTTCCTGAGGACAATTGATGGGTGTGCTTGCGATTCAGCAGCTTGCCTGGGCTGGTTTTAAACGTCTGACACAGCGCTTTCTCCACAAACTGATAAACCGTATCAATGTCTTTTTCAATATAAATGTTATCTTTAACCATGGTATCTCCTTTTTCGTTAGTTCAACTGAAACAATAATCCTAGTGTTACCACTAGGATTATTATAGCATTATTTAATTTTCTTTGCTTGCGCATTTGCGACCATAACAAATGGTAAATAGATGACAAATGCCAAGGCAAGATTGATCAAAGCAACCACAACAGCTCCCATCGACCCATTGGTCGCCAGAAAAGCATTCAGTACTGGAGGCGTTGTCCAAGGTACACTATTCACGATTGGCCCTGCAAAGCCTGCAGTCGTCGCTACATAAGCCACAACGGTCAATACAGGTTGAACGATGATAAATGGAATAAAGTAGATTGGATTTAACACAATCGGTAAACCAAAGAGCACAGGCTCATTAATCATGAA
>DOKQ01000102.1 GCA_003510215.1 Erysipelotrichaceae bacterium | reverse complement strand
GACCAGTTGACTCATGGATGTGGGTTTGCCATCTTGCCTTAGTGCGATGACCATCACAACATCACTGTCTTTGTAAGGGAGTGCAATATATTGTGTCGAATCTTGTTTTGTATACAGGTAATTTTCTACGATGGCCATCATGTCCACCGAATGTGCGCCAAACATATCTTTGACTGTATTGGCCTTATCAAAAGGAATCAGCCAGTCACCCTTGAAGTACAGGGTGTTAATAAGAAACATCTGAGTCAATGGGTGAATCGGTTCATCTATCGCTGTTTTAATTTTCTTGCGTGTCGCCACGGATACCCAGTCGTTGATGGCATCCACCATTGCCGGATCATTGAAATCACCAGAGGCAATCATTGGCGCATAATAGGTTTTATTGGCTTCTAGAAACGACGCGAGGACCCGTTGCTTAAATGTGTCGCGAATCCAGATGGAGTTGGTTAAATGAAACTCAATGCCCTTTTTTTGAATCATGGACAGTTGCAACGCGCGTAATCCCTCATTCACAACATCCATGGACAGATCTGATAGTTTCATCGAATTCATCATCTGATCCAGTGTGTTGTCTTTGGCACCCTGGGCGGTCATGGCCAAGGCAAGGACCAAACTTGGGGCAGAGACAAAGACATTCTTATTTTCGAGAATAAAATGATCAATCATTTCATCTGTAAGCGTCATCAGTGACTCTTTGATGGTATCGGGAATGTCCGTGGGTTTATCCTTGGTGGTTAGATAGCCAACTCCATCAAGGAGAGGTGTATAGGGCTTAGCCGCAACCATACATCCTTGGAGTAGTAAAACTGAGAGTGAGTAGATGAAAAACTTTTTCATTAGAGCACCTCCTTATCTTAAGTATACTCATGTTTGTCCAAAGGTATAGTGATCTTCGATGAGTTACTAAAAAAACAAGATATCTTACGAGCATTTTGAAAGTATGGTATGATTATAGACAAGTGAAGGTGATCCTATGTTAAAAGCCAAAATTCAATCCTTGCTACCACAGTTGTCCGAATCGGAACGGAAGATTGTTCAATACATTGAAACTCAGCCGATTAATGTCAAAGATCTAACATCCACTAAACTGGCCCAAGAGCTTGACATCTCTCAATCAACCGTCATTCGATTCACTCAAAAACTCGGGTATGAGAATTTCCGGGGTTTTCTAGCTGATTTGCATCTAGTCACAGCCAATGATCAGGATTTTACGCAGGACGTTACCAAGGAAGAAAGCATGTCTATCAGTATCAGTCGGGTGTTGACTCAATATCTCGACGTTATCAATATGACCCATAATGACAATGATTTGGACTTAATCGAACAAGCAGCAACAATGATTATGAAGGCTCGAAAAATTATGCTTTTTGGCCGGGCAAACAATGATTTCTTCTGTGAGTATTTCCAGATTCAGCTGCTAAGATATCATATGCAGGCGTTTTTTGATCGGGACACTCACAATAGCTTTTATATTATGTCACAAATGAGTGAGGAGGATGTGCTCATTGTTATCTCCGAATCAGGAGAGACCTTTGAGGTTCAGCAGATTCTCGCTGCCGCCAGGCAGAAAAAAGTGAAGATTCTTGCAATCACAGGGAAAGCCAAGAGTTCATTGGCTACGATGGCCGATCATGTCTTATATACGGTGACTTTCAAGCAGGAAACTCGAATTACCACCAACGTCATTCGTGTCTCTCAGCTCTTTCTGATTGACATCATTATGATTGCCATTCTGAAACTTGACTATGATGGATATTTGCAGAAGGTGATGGATGGAGATCTGATTTTCCGAGATGAATACACTAAAGTACAGGGAATCTACGATTTTTCACACAAATAATCCATCATTTATACACAAAACTTTGATATAGTAGACGTTGTTAGAAAAGGAAATGAATATGAGAAATTTTCGTTATGCTTTAGCTCGACTGATGGCTGGCCGCTATGGCCATGATGCGTTAAACATCACATTGGTTATTACCGCCCTGATTTTATCCTTGATCTCCGGATTCCGTTTTAGCGGAAATCAGTATGTTTCATTTGTGGGATATGTACTTTTACTTCTCAGCTTTTTTCGAATGTTTTCAAGAAAAATCTACAAACGCCGAAATGAAAACCGTATCTTCTTATCCTGGACGCTACCCATACGCAAACGATTCAAACTAATGAGAAACAACCTGAGTGACAAACAGAGAAAGTACTTTCTTTGTCCTAAATGCAAACGTACGGTTCGTATTCCTCGAGGAAGAGGAAAGGTAGAGATTACCTGCCCAAGCTGCCGCACGGCCTTTAATAAGCGCAGCTAGAAAGGAGACTGTCTTGAACTTATTGTTCTATATCTTAATCTTTTATATTTTAATAAACTTTGTGATATCACTTTTCTTTGCGATACCACCGCTTTACTGGCTTGTGGGGTTTTCACTGATCTTCATTTATGGCCAGTACAAGAGGTATCAGTTGAGGAAGAGATTCAAGGAATCGATGGATTCGACTCAATTTACCTCTACTCAAAGCAAATCAGCGTCCCATCGAGGGTCAACGGATGTCATTGATGTGGAATTTACAGTCCGTGAGGAAACCGTCAACTAAGTGGAGAAATCCACTTTTTCTTGTGCGCAAATTCACCATGTGATACACTGAATTTAATATAGGAGGCTTAACTTATGAACATCATTGACATACAGTCACTCACCAAATACTATGGCAAAGCCAAGGGAATTGAGTCCGTATCCTTTTCGGTCAAGGAAGGAGAAATCTTTGGGTTTATCGGTCCCAACGGGGCAGGTAAATCCACAACGATTCGCACCCTGCTTGGACTGTTACATCCAACCAGTGGCAGTGCCACCATTTTCGATCAGGATATTACCCTTTGTGGGCCACAGATCCGTAAGGACATCGGTTATCTGCCTTCGGAAGTGTTTTATTATGAAAAAATGAAAGTGAAGGAGTTACTTGAGTATAGTGCCAGTTTCTATCCGGGCAATCACAAAAAAAGGATGGTGGAACTTGCCACCTTGCTTGAACTGGATCTTAACCGCAGAATTGAGGATTTATCCTTTGGGAACAAGAAGAAAGTGGGGATTGTGCAGGGACTGCTTCATCAGCCCAAACTCATCATTCTTGATGAACCGACCTCCGGACTTGATCCACTGATGCAACACAAGTTTTTTGAACTGTTACGTCAAGAGAATCAGCGGGGAGCCACCATTCTGTTCTCCTCTCATATTCTTCAGGAAGTGCAGAATCTGTGTCATCGTGTGGCTATTATCAAGGATGGGACAATTGTCAAAATTGAAGAAGTGGCGTCTTTACGTCAAAACACCTATAAGAAAGTCAGGGTGAGTGGCCAAATCAGTGAAGCAGATGTAGCTACGTTATCCATTCGGGATTTTAAGAAGTGGGATCATTCGGTTTCCTTTGTGTATCAGGGTGCTGCCACGGATTTATTACAGGTGTTAAGTAAGTGTAAAATAACCGATGTGCTCATCGAAGAACCTACCCTCGAAGAGATTTTCATGCACTATTACACCAGTGAGAGTGAATCATGAACCTGTTTGCCTTTGAACTGAAACGACGTCGTATCGCCATTTTCTGGTGGGTGTTGGGACTATCGGCGTTGCAACTGTTTATGCTCTCCTTTTTTCCGCTGATGGCGAAAGAGCAGGGCATGATGGATCTGATTTTACAGTATTATCCAAAGGAGATGCTTGCGGCCTTTGGCCTAGCAAACGCCACATCGCTCGGTGATCTGTCCGGATATCTGATTTTTTCTTTTATCTTTGCTCAGGTAGCCTTGGCGATTTACGCAAGTATGGAAGGCTTCACGGTGCTCAGCCTGGAAGAGACCGAGAACTTTGCGGACTTTCTGTTAACTCGACCCGTATCAAGGACGCGTATTTTTGTGATTAAGTATGGCAGTTGTCTGCTTGCCAATAGCATCTTAGCTTTGGCTGTGATTGCCTCTACGATGATCGGTATTTTCTATTTTGGGGAAGGTGCCACTATTACGCGTAACATCCTCATCCTCTTTGCTTCACTTCTTCCACTGCAATTACTCTTCTTTGCCAGTGCAATGGCCATCACTCAGACGATGAAAACGGTTCGCTCACCCTTGACACTTTCGATGGGACTAGGTTTTGGCATGTATATGCTTTATGCCATGCGGGGTGCACTGGACAGTGAAGGTCTTCGATATCTTAATTACTTCAGTTATCTGGATATTTCCAGGATTTTACAGAACGAAGGAATTGAGCCCGTCTTTATTCTGTTAACGATACTCATTGTCTTTGGTGCAAGTGGGTTTAGCTATGTTCGCTACCTTCATCGTAACATCGTGAGTAAGTGAGGAGACAATTATGAAACAATGTGTATTTGAACTGAAAAGTCATCGAAAGTCCTTTTTCTTCTGGCTGCTTGGCTTATCAATATTTATGGTTCTGATTATGATGGAGTTTTCGGCTTATCGAAACAATCCGGAGCTTCTTGAAATTCTGGATGTGATGCCTGTTGAGCTACTTGAGGCCTTTGGGCTTTTGGGAGCCAATCTGACAACGATTTCCGGGTTTGTATCCATCACACTGGTTTATCTTCAGCTGATGCTTGCGATTTATGCGGCGATGTTAGGCGTGACGATTTTATCTAAGGAGTCCAAGTGGAAGACGGTTGATTTTCTTTATGTGATGCCAAGATCCCGCAGACACATCGTCACGGTCAAGTTTGTCAGTGGACTTATGTTGGTATCACTGATGCTTTTGAGTGTCGTTGCTATATTTGCTCTAATTGCACTAAGGTATGATCCAGAACCTTCGTTTTGGTCGTATCTGTGGCGTTCCCATGGTTCTATGTATCTGATTCTGCTGATGTTCTATGGTTTTGGTTTTGCTCTCAGTGCGATACTGAAACGCTCCAATGTGGCTTCGGCCATCGCAGCCATCAGTGCATTTTTCTTTTATCTTCTTTCGGTGCTGATCAACTTGGTTGAATCTTTAGAGTGGTTAGAGCCCGTTTCCGTTTTCTCCTATGTATCATTCAGTGAGTTAATTGAAAGCAGGGGATGGCCGATTTCAACGATGATAATTAGTCTGGGATTTGTGTGTTTTTGTTTTGGATTAAGTATGCTTATCTATCCTAAAGTGGATCTGGGTGTTAGCCGATGAAAAAAGGGGTTGACAACACCCATGCAGTTACTTAGAATTAAACGTGGATGAGGTTCTATACAACGAGGGAGTAACCCAGGCAAATCATCGCCTGGGTTTTCTTTATGCCAAAAAAAGATTTTGTGATGATTGTCACAAAATACATCTACACTGAAAAGTTGAAAACGCTACCATGATGATATTGCTATGTGTTGCGACAAACTCATGATACGATGGGGTTGAACACAGGAGGTACATTATGGAAGCTTGGAAGAATTTTAAGTCAGGTGCGTGGCAACATGGCATCAACGTGGAAGATTTTATTGTACAAAACGTAACATCTTACGAAGGGGACGAGTCCTTCTTAGAAAAGATTTCAGATAAAACCGCTAACTTATGGAAACAATGTGAAGAACTACTGGCCGAGGAAATTAAACTCGGTGTTTTGGACATTGATATGGAACATATTTCCGGGGTCAATCATTTTAAACCGGGGTATATTGAGAAGCAAAATGAAGTCATTGTGGGGTTGCAAAGCGATGCACCGTTAAAACGCATCATTAATCCTTACGGTGGAATTCGTCTGGTTGAATCCATTTTGGATACCTACCGTCGCCCGATGCCGCAAACGCTGAAAATTGCGTTTGAGGATTGGTCAAAAACTCATAATCAGGGTGTCTTCGATGCCTATACCAAAGATATGCGTACCGCACGCTCGACTGGACTTTTGACTGGGTTACCAGATGCCTATGGTCGTGGCCGTATCATCGGTGATTACCGTCGAGTCGCTCTTTATGGTATTGACTATCTGATCGAGCAAAAGAAAGCAGACTTGGCTAACATAGCGGTGAGCAGTGAAGAGCACATCCGCCTTCGTGAAGAAGTCAGTGAGCAGATTCGGGCTTTAGTCGATACCAAAGCGATGGCTGCCAGCTATGGATTTGATATCAGTCAACCGGCGTTAAATGCCCAGCAAGCCATCCAATGGTTGTACTTTGCCTATCTTGCGGCTGTAAAGCAAAACAATGGGGCTGCGATGTCCCTTGGACGCACATCAACCTTCTTGGATATTTATATCGAACGTGATTTACATGATGGCGTTTTAACCGAGTATCAGGCTCAGGAGCTGATTGATCAGTTTGTCATGAAACTTCGTTTGGTACGTCATTTGCGCACACCGGAATACGATGAGTTGTTTGCGGGAGATCCAACCTGGGTCACCGAGTCCATTGGTGGAGTCGGTGTTAACGGTCAAAATCTGGTCACAAAAAACAGCTTCCGCTATTTACATACATTAACTAATTTAGGTCCTGCACCCGAGCCGAATATGACCATTCTCTGGAGTGAGGCTCTGCCTGAAGCCTTTAAGAAATATTGTGCGAAGATGTCCATTGATACAGGTGCGATTCAGTATGAAAATGATGATCTGATGCGTCCAATTTTCGGAAGTGACTATGGGATTTCCTGCTGTGTCAGTGCCATGAGCATTGGCAAGCAGATGCAATACTTTGGTGCCCGTGTCAACCTTGCTAAAGCCTTGCTCTTGGCTATCAATGGGGGAAAAGATGAACTGAGTGGCAAAGTGATGTTTGCGGATATCGAGCAGGATGCAGCAGAGGTTCTTGATTTTAATACCGTGATGAAACGCTTTGATTTAGTACTTCAGAAAACTGCGAAACTGTATGTTGAGACGATGAATGTCATTCATTACATGCATGATAAATATGCCTATGAGTCAAGTCAGTTGGCACTGCATGATACCTCTGTTGAACGTTTGATGGCCTTTGGGGTCGCCGGATTGAGCGTTGTGGCGGATAGTTTAAGTGCGATAAAACACGCATCTGTCAAGCCAGTGCGTAACGAACAGGGATTAACCACGGATTTTGTGATTGATGGTGAGTTTCCATGCTATGGAAACGACGATGATCGTGCCGATGATTTTGCGGTCGATGTGGTTACCCGTTTCTCACGTTACCTGAAATCTCATGCATTGTACCGCAATGCAAAACATACATTATCCGTTTTGACCATTACATCCAATGTGGTGTATGGTAAGAAAACCGGGTCAACACCGGATGGTCGCAAATATGGGGAAGCCTTTGCGCCTGGCGCAAACCCAATGCATGGTCGTGATCGTTCGGGAGCTTTGGCTTCACTCAACTCCGTCGCCAAGATTCCATACAATGAAGTCTGTTTGGATGGTGTCAGTAACACTTTCTCCATCATTCCAACGGCTTTGGGTAAAACCAAGGAAGATCAGATTGCCAATACGGTGAATCTGATGGATGGCTACTTCGGTCAAAATGCGCATCACTTAAATGTGAACGTGCTTGATCGTAACAAACTGATGGATGCGATGGAACATCCGGAAAAATACCCTCATTTAACCATTCGTGTGTCGGGTTATGCGGTGCACTTCGCTCGTTTGACATTAGCTCAGAAGAAAGAAGTCATCTCACGTACCTTCCATGATGCAGTCTAAGGGTTACGTTAGTAAAATTGAAACGTTCGCAACGGCAGATGGACCAGGTATACGTACGGTTGTCTTCCTTGCGGGCTGCACACTTCGCTGCCTATACTGTCACAATCCCGACATGTGGACAACACAGGGAGCCAGTGAGTATACGGTTGAGCAGTTAATGAGTCGATTGCGCAAAATGAAACCGTACTTTAAAAACGGGGGAGGCGTTTCCTTCTGTGGTGGCGAACCACTTTCTCAATCCGATTTTCTAATTCAGATGCTTAAGGCATGCAAAGACGAAGGGATCCACACGGTCCTGGATACAGCCGGTGTAGGGAATCCGGATGCTTTTGAAGAGGTACTATCCTACACAGACTTAATTCTGCTGGATATCAAAGGGGTCGATGAGGAAAACTACTATCGATTGACGCAGCGTAAGGCATCAACCGCAACCAAGTTTCTTGAAACTGCCATTGCAATGAGTAAGCCAATGTGGCTACGTCATGTGGTGGTTCCCAATATCAATGATTCGATTGAACATATTGAAAAACTCTATGAGCTGATTAAGGATATTCCAAGGGTTGAGCGGGTCGAATTACTGCCCTATCATACCCTTGGCAATACCAAGTATGAGAAAATGAATGAACCGTATCCACTTGAGGGTGTCAAAGCTCTTGAAAAGGATGTGGTGCAAAAACTTCAGTCTCATCTCGATTTACTACGTTTATCTGCATAGAAGAATCCACCTCACGGGGTGGATTTTTTTCAAGGGGAAAATAGATTTTATGGGTAATAGAGTTAATACACTTGTATTGATGTGCATAATTGTGTAGAATAAAGGAGGGTTATCAAATATGATAACATTCATTTCTCTTGTGGAATGTTGAGTTGTTTGTTTCTAGTTCTGGTCAATGTCCGGTTGAACATCTGCTTGAGTCCTTAACATATCCCAAACTAAAGGCAAAAGTTTTAAGAGATCTGGACTTACTTGAGAGATTTGGTATAAATCTGAGAGAACCATATGTTAAGAAGTTGAAGGATACTCGAGGTTCGATGTTTGAACTACGTAGTATTCAAGGGAACCATCATGTTCGGATTTTTTTTATCTTTAGCTCACAGAAAAGAATAGTGTTACTACATGGATTTGTGAAGAAGCAGTCGAAGACTCCCCGTAAAGAAATAGATTTGGCATTTCACTATAAGAAGGAGTGTGAATATCGTTATGGAAAATGAAAAACTTGTAAATGTGCGACAACGTCTATTGACAGATTCCTTGGTTAAACAGGAGTATGAAGCTTTGAGCCTTGAATATCAGTTAATCGAACAGTTAGTCCAGATTCGCTTAACTGAGCAACTGACTTTGGACGAGCTTTCAAAACGGATTGGGATTCCCAAAAGTAATATTTCCAGATTTGAACATAGGAAACACTCACCAACGATCGAAACGCTCATTCGATATGCTGCCGGATTAAATAAGAAGATTGTCCTCACGATTTCTGATCGCAAAGAGTAAAAATCCACCTCAAGGGGTGGATTTTTTGAACCTAGAAATGACATCCCTGGCATTCTGCTTTTCTATAATTGCGGCTGGGTAAGTAGCTTGGTCCATGGGATCCGGTGATACAAGGAGTATCGTCCCATTGTCAAGAAATCTGGCGACCAGAAAGCACTGATTGTATGGGCATTCAGTTGAATGAATGATGATTTGAACATCAAATGCATGGAAATCACTAACAAGCATCTCTGAGGTGATTTCTTCTGAATACGTTTGCTGTTTTTTTAGGTGGTTAAGAAGAAGATCGATATCCTCTTTCGTGTTTGTATGATAGTGAGCTTCCGGTCGATAACTGGAAACCAGTGGGCGATATTCATGCACGTAGATATCAGTTGCATGATCTGGGATGTCTATGATGGTTGTTGGCGTTTTAGTGCAGCTAAACATGAGGAAACAAAGAGATAGAATTAGTGATAATTTCTTTGCTCGTGCTCGAATATTCATAGAATCACTTCCTTTAAAGCAAGTATAATCCTTTGACAGTTTCTTGTCAAAGCCTATCAAAAGTTGCGTTGGTTATGATAGAATAGGGGTGTAAGCGGATACAATAGGAGGATACGTATGTTTAAAATTCTTGTCACAAATTTAGGGTCAACATCAACGAAGGCAGCGATCTATCATGATGATACCTGTGCGTTTTCAACGACGTTGCGTCATAGCAGTGAGGAAATTGGTCGATTCAATCGCGTATTGGATCAGAAACAGTTCCGTAAACAGCGAATGGAAGAGTGGATCTTGAGTTTGGGTGTTTCAATCAAAGATTTAGATTGCATCTGTGTTCGTGGTGGTGTTGTGAAACCACTACCCGGTGGCATATATACCGTAAGCAGTGAAGTTGTGAATGATATTTTGGATGAACGATATGGTACCCATGTGACCAATGTTGGCAATCTAATCGGCTATGAGTGGGGTAAGGAATATCAAAAGCCGGTGATTTTTGTGGATGCACCGATCACAGATGAGTTGAGTGTTTTGGCACGATACAGTGGCCATAAACTAATTTCCCGCCGTTCGGTTTTCCATGCACTCAATCAGAAACAGATGGCCCGTCAATATGCTAAAGAGACCAATCAGGATGTCAATAAATTGCGTCTAGTGGTTGCCCATATGGGTGGTGGCATTTCCGTAGGTGCCCATAAGTATGGTCAGGTTGTGGATGTGAACAATGCATTGGATGGGGAAGGTCCGTTCTCACCGGAACGTGCAGGCTCACTAACTTCCATTGGAGTACTGGAACTTGTCCAAATGTTTAAGGGTGATATTGAGCAGGTAAAGAAGCAAATCATTGGACAAGGTGGCATGGTTTCCTACTTACAGACAAACAATGTTCAGCAGGTCATTGAATCCTTCAGCACCAGTGATGAATCAAAACGGGTGATTGATGCAATGTGCTATCAGGTTGCCAAGGAAATCGGATCGATGGCTACCGTGCTGCGTGGCAAAGTGGATCAGATTATTCTGACTGGTGGTTTGGCATATAATGACTATATCGTAGCTCAAATCAAGCGTCGGGTTGAGTTTATTGCGGATATCACCGTCTATCCGGGTGAAGATGAGTTGTATGCATTGGCCCAGGGAGCACTTCGCTTTCTACGCAATGAAGAAGAGGCACAAAGTTACGTATGATGAAATATCAGAACTGTTCGATTCGTTTGGCAGCCATCGAAGATGCCAAACAGCTGTGTGAGTGGTGGAATGATGGTTCCATCATGGCGCATGCGGGGTGGCCACTTGGTTCCAAGACAACCATCGATGAAGTCATTGAGCGAATTACTAAGTCACCTTCCACAAGATACATCATTGAGTATGATGATGTGCCCATTGGTGAAATGAGTGCACGCAAGGTGGATGAAAGTACGGCTGAAGTCGGAATCAAAATCTGTGATTCAGATTATTTGGATAAAGGCTTAGGCAAAATCTATTTATCTTTACTTTTTCAGCATTTATTTGATGAGCAGGGGTGCGAATCCATTATCCTGGATACCAATGTCAACAATCTGCGTGCTCAAGCTACCTACAAAAAGCTTGGGTTCAAACAAGTGTCGGATCAGCGACGCAGTTGGCCTGATCAGTTGGGTGTCATGCAGTATAGCATTGATTATCGATTGATTAAATCGGATTTTAACTCATTTGTTTAGTCTTTATTAAAAGGAGTACCATCTCCTTTTTTGGTAGATTGTTATTGTATTGTTGTCCGTTTAGAAGCAAATGATAAAAAGGTATTGCAAACTTTTTTTTCTATCATATAATATGGGTAGAGATGTTTTTATTTGTCTAAAGTTTAATCTTTTGCGAAAAAACCACAGGTCATCCAACAAGGGTGGGTTGTTTTTTGTTACATAGGAGTGAAAATATGCAAACATTTGAGTACAAGGGAAAACGATATATTAAAATTAAACAGGACTGGTACAGCGAAATCGGTGAGAAGCAGCCATTGAAAACGGCGGTGGAACTGGATGCTGTTTTTAGTGATTCCATTTTAAGTAAAGAGGAAGATGTCAAAACATTGCTGAATCAATCAGCACATTTTCAATCGACAGGGATAAATCAGAAGGCATTGGATTATGCACTTGAGGCTTTGAAAATGGCGGAGATGAAACAGGATCGGGTTCAACTTCCGGTAGCTCTTGTTAAGAGTTGTGAAATCTATCGTCTTCTTAAGCAGTTTGATACCGCGAGTTATCTGATTGCCAAGACCTGCACTGAGTGGCCGGATGTGTGTGATCAGCCATCCGTAACCACGATGAAAGCAATCATCGCCTGTGATCAGTTGCATGCAAAAGAAGCACTTGAGCTAGCGGAGTTGGCCACATCGCAGTTTAGGTTATTAAAAAAGAAATCTTCAGATGAGTTACTGATTGTGTGGAATCGAATCAAAGCCAGTTTCCCAGATGAGTATCAGCAGTACAAAGTGAAGAAGCAATCATCCAAAGACGCATAGTCGTCTTTTTTTTAACGAAGTAACTTGTAATTGAGTTTTGACTTTGATACCATGAAGTAGCGAGGTGAACCTATGTGGAATTGGATTCGAAGAATTAAGTTGGAATACAAAGTCTATTTTGTCCTCTTTGTTCTATTTGCGGGGGGTGTCCTTTGGACTGTCTATGGTTCAGGATGGATTCAGGATCGAACCTTTGATAGAGATATCTTTTCGGTTGCACGATGTGAACTTGATAAGAAGCAATTTGATAGCGATTTGGCACCCAGAAAGTCTGTCGAGGATGTAGAGAACATCGAACGATTGATACCTGTCTACTTTTACAATGAAGGTAAAGGTGTTAAAGGGTATGGACTCATTGATTCGGACGGATCGGTGGTTGTGGAAGGGATTTATCCCGAAAGGATTACGTATTATGGTGGTTATATCCGAATGGTGGATGATGAAGGGGTCAAGTTTTATGATGTCTATGGTCAATTAATGGATACTCGAAGCGTAGCTCCTCAATACTACGAAGCCTTACGCATGCGCAATTTGAGAAACAATATTTTAATGGATCCAGCCTATGGTCTGATTAACCGGCGATCACTCTCCTCGGAATTTGTATCAGCCATCGAAGGAGATGTTGGATTGGAGATTTTCTATGTGTCCTTCTTCCGCGAACCAAACCCTTACTATATTGTGCGATTTGTACATACCAGTGAATCGGTCTTTGGCGTTTATAATGGCAATCTGGAACAGATCACCCAGCGATATTATACGAGTGGAGTCTTCTTTGATGATACACTCGTAGCGAAGGTTGAGAGTGTCTGTGGAACCATGTACATCAATTATCAGGGGGAAACGGTATGGATGCAAAGCAACCCGTAAGTGTTACAACCATCTTCTCATCAACATTGAATCGCGAGATGACGATTCGAATTGCGAAAGACGCTTTCGTGGATATCGAAGCCATTTTGCTTATGCATGATGGTCAGAACCTGTTTAAGGATGCGGATGCATCTTATGGGATGAGTTGGAACATCCTTCAAGGAATTGATATTTCAGAGAAGAAACTGATGATTGTTGGGGTGGATTGTGGTGAAGGACTAGAGCGGCTCGATGAATACAGTCCATTTGTGAATCATCATCTTCAGCAGATGGTTGATTGGATTGACCGTCCTGTCGGTGGACAAGGGAAGAAGTACATTGACTTTCTGGTTTATGAGCTCTTGCCTGAGCTTTATCAAAAGATTGGCAAAGAGGTACCGGTTGTTCTTGGAGGAAGCAGTATGGGAGGCTATATCAGTCTTGCGGCTGCAGCCTATTATCCAACGATTTTCAAATCCGTGATGAGCTTCTCAGGCGCATTGTGGTTTGAAATGCCTTCACTTTTAAAACTGCTTGAATCTGCAGATTTGAGCCAACTTAGTGTCTATATGGATACGGGAACTTTGGAAAGCAAAGAGCCGCTGGAAAATGATGCGTATCTAAAAACCAATCGTACCGTCGCTTCATTGCTAAAGATAAAAGCAAAAAAGTGTTACTATCATGAATTTGAAGGTGAAAAACACAATGAAAAAGCCTGGGCAAAACGAATCGGACCGGCTGTGGATTGGATCTTAGCTTAAACATGCGTCCTGCAGTTACGTGCTGCAGGGCTTTTTATTTTAATAAAACAAACTTAAAATTTAGTAATACTAAACACATGATTCATTTGTTTAGTAGAGATGTTACTTTTATGTTAAAATAAAAAAGTCAGAAAAGAGTCTAAACACTTACATTAATTTACTTTCTTAACTATATGGAAAATGCTTATAAAAAATGTGGAAATGAGGGTGTGGAAATTTGATGAAAACTGTTGCAAATATTTAACAATACTGTATAATTTGTTTTGCTTTATTAAACAGGAGGGTTTTGTCATGAACGAAAAGATTGCCTTATACGGATTTAACAACCTAACGAAGACCTTGAGCTTCAATATCTATGATGTATGTTATGCGAAAAGCGAAAAAGAACGTAAGAACTACCTCGAGTATATCGATGAACAATATAACGCCCAGCGTTTGACGAATATTTTATGTGAAGTAACCAACATTATCGGAGCTCACGTGTTAAACATTGCAAAACAGGATTATGACCCTCAGGGAGCAAGTGTGACGTTGCTTATTTCCGAAGATCCAATTGAAGAATCCTTTGTGGACTCATCCTGCAATCTTGGTAAAGGTATCTTTGAACCGGAAACCATTGTGGCACATCTTGATAAAAGTCATGTCACCGTGCATACCTATCCGGAATTTCATCCGGATCATGCGATTTCCACATTCCGAGTCGATATTGATGTAAGTACCTGTGGTACGATTTCACCGCTGAAAGCATTGGATTATCTGATTGGCAGTTTTGATTCAGATATCATAACCATCGATTATCGTGTGCGTGGCTTTACCCGTGATATGGACCGTAAGAAACATTTTATGGACCATCACATCAATAGTATTCAAAACTATATTAATCGTGATACCTTACGCAAATATGATGCGGTGGACATCAATGTTCATCAATCAAACATTTTTCATACCAAAATGATGATTCAAAACATTGAACTTCAAAACTATCTGTTCAACACCGATAAGGACGAACTTAAACCCATGGTCCGCCGTGAAATATACAATGCACTCTACAAGGAAATGATTGAAATCTTCTCAGGATCCAACATTTACGACCATGGAGCTTACAATGACTAAACGCGATCAGAGTCAAACGTTGATAGTCGATGCGATGCAACATGAGATTGATCAGCGCATCGTCTCTTTTGATGTTCCAGGTCACAAGCAAGGCAAAGGAAATCCAATGCTTCGCGACTTTCTTGGAGATAAAGCCATTCACTATGACTTAAACTCACGTAAGACACTGGATAACCTGTGTCATCCCACGGGAGTGATTTATCAGGCAGAATGCATCGCGGCCGAAGCTTTTAACGCCGGTCATGCTTTCTTTATCGTCAACGGTACCACCGCCGCTGTGCAAACCATGATTATGAGTGTGTGTAAAGCAGGGGATAAAATTATCCTTCCACGCAATGTACATCGTTCAGCGATTAACGCACTCATTCTTTCAGGAGCGATTCCAGTCTACGTCAATCCGGGTATTGATAAAAAACTTGGTATTGGTTTAGGTATGGCAAAAAAAGACATTGAAGAAGCTATTCTAGCCAATCCGGATGCCAAAGCGGTATTTGTAAACAACCCCACATACTATGGTATTTGTGCTGATTTAAAAGGGATTGTTCAACTGGCTCACAGCTATGGTGTCAAAGTACTGGTCGATGAGGCTCATGGAACTCACTTTTACTTTGGGGAAAATTTGCCTGTTTCAGCGATGGCTGCTGGTGCCGACATGGCCGCAGTAAGTATGCATAAAACCGGTGGTTCACTAACACAGAGTTCCTTTTTACTCATTCAAAATAAGGCAGATATGGGGCATGTTCGTCAGATTCTTAACCTGACCCATACGACAAGTGGAAGCTACCTGCTTTTAGCCTCTTTGGACATCTCCCGGAAGCATCTAGCCCTTGAAGGTGTGTCGGTATTCAATAAAGTGTGCAAACTGACTAAGTATGCCCGTGAGGAAATGAAAAAAATCCCAGGGTATCTGGTGTATGATGAAGCACTCATTAATGGGGATACCATTGGCAATGTGGATCCGACCAAACTGTCCATCTATACCAAAGATATCGGCTTAACCGGTATTGAAGTTTATGATATTTTACGCGATGAATATGATATTCAGATTGAATTTGGGGATCTTGGAAGCATTCTAGCCATCATCTCGGTGGGTGATACTTCACTGATGGTTGAGCGTCTGCTCGCCGCATTGACAGATATCAAGCGCAAATACAAAAAGGATCCAAGCGGAATGCTGGATCACGAATACATTCAGCCAACGATCATCCGAAGTCCACGTGAAGCTTTCTATGCGGAAACCGAGGTGGTTCCAATCAAGGAAAGTGCTGGACGTATTATGGCGGAAATGATTATGGCTTATCCACCGGGAATTCCGATTGCGGCACCGGGTGAGTTGATGAGCGAAGAGATTATTGAAATGATTTTCTATGCGAAGTCCAAGGGCAGTTTTATTACGGGTATCGAAGACACAAGCATTACGAATATCCATGTACTTAAGGAGGATAACTAAATGGAATTATGGTATACCGAACAGCATACTGAAAATGTACGCTTCTCTATTTTAGTCGAAAAACAGTTATTTCAGGGACAAAGCGACTTCCAGCGTGTCGATGTATTTGAATCCAAGGAGTTCGGCAAGTTCTTTACACTGGATGGATTAATGATGGTCACTGAAAAAGATGAGTTTATCTATCATGATATGATCGTTCACATCCCGATGGCAACCAATCCGAACATCAAAAAGGTTCTGGTTATTGGGGCTGGCGATGGTGGCACCGTTCGAGAACTTTGCCGCTACAGCACCATTGAGCATATTGATATGGTTGAAATTGACAAGATGGTTGTGGATATCAGCCTTGAATACTTCCCAATTACAGCGTGCTCACTGGATGATCCGCGTGTTTCTATCTATTATGAAGATGGTTTGAAATTTGTTCGTAGCAAAGACAATGAGTATGATTTGATTATTGTGGATTCCACGGATCCATTTGGACCTGGAGAAGGATTGTTTACCCGTGAGTTTTATGGCAACTGCTATCATGCATTAAACGAAACAGGTATTCTTGTGAACCAACATGAAAATCCATACTACGATACCTATCAGCATTCCATGAAGCGTGCGCACAAACGCATTAAGGAACTCTTCCCGGTTACTAAGGTGTATCAAGCCCATATTCCTACCTATCCAAGTGGTCACTGGCTTTTTGGATATGCTTCCAAAGGCATTGATCCAATCAAGGATTTGCAAGCGGACTATTGGAACGGATTGAACCTAACAACCAAATATTACAATACAGACCTTCATATCGGATGCTTTATGTTGCCAAACTATGTTAAGGAGCAGTTAGAGCATGTTAGTGAGTAAAAACGTCGCTACCTTCATCGGGGCAGACGCAACCTACGAAGAGGCCAAAGTCATTCTCTTCGGTGCACCGTTTGACTCAACCACGTCCTACCGTCCAGGAACCCGGTTTGCGAGTAGTTCCATTCGCAAAGAATCCTTTGGTTTAGAAATCTATAGTCCATACCAGGATGTTGAACTGGATGAAAAGGCAGTATGTGATGTAGGGGATCTTGAGTTACCTTTTGGCAATGCCAGAAAAGCACTTCAGATTATCGAAAATCAGACAGCACAAATCATTTCAGATAACAAAATCCCGCTGCTTATTGGTGGAGAACATCTGGTAACCTATGGCAGTGTCAAAGCTTTGGCTCAAAAATATCCGGATTTGCACATCATTCATTTTGATGCCCACGCAGATCTGCGCGAAGACTATATGGGTGAGGCTTTGTCTCATGCCACAGTGCTTCGCCGTTGCCACGATCTATTAGGAGATCAGCGGATCTTCCAGTTCGGCATTCGTTCCGGTGATAAAGCTGAGTTTGAGTTTGCCAAAACCCATGTAGTCCAGGAAAGATTCACCTGCAACACACTGAAATCAGTCGTAACATCCCTAAAGGGGAAACCGATTTATCTGACAGTGGATCTGGATGTACTGGATCCAAGTCAGTTTCCTGCAACCGGAACCCCGGAAGCCGGCGGATGGGATTTCAATACCTTGCGGACAGCCATCATGGATGTCTTATCACTGAATGTGGTTGGACTGGATGTCAACGAGTTAAATCCTATGCTTGATGCTACGGGTCAATCGACGGCACTGGCTGGAAAGATCATCCGTGAAATCATCATTGGCTTAACCAAAGAGGTAGTCGAAACAATTTAAATCAAGGCAAATTTTAAGAAGGCAGAATGTCGAGGACTTTCTGTCTTTTTTTATGTGAAAAATACATGTTTTTACTATACAAAAGACATGTTATAACATATAATGGTGGTAATAAGTGGGTAAGAGTGGTAGAAAGTGGGTGGTTCTATGTTCATGGGTGAATACCAGCACAATCTGGATGCGAAAGGGAGAATTATTGTCCCGGCAAAGTTTCGAGATGATTTAGGTGCGAACATGGTTGTCACTCGTGGTTTGGATGGATGTCTTACAATCTACACCATGGAACAATGGAAAACCATTTTCGATCAGTTACGTAAATTACCGACAACGAAGAAGGAAAGCCGCATGTATATTCACATGCTTACTGCGAAAGCTGCTGAATGTCAATTGGACAATCAGGGGCGTATTTTGATTCCTGGCAATCTGATTGCGGAGGCAAAGCTCAGTAAGGAATGTGTGATTTTAGGAGTTGCGGACCATGTTGAGATTTGGGCGAAGGACCGTTGGGAAAATTATTATGAGAGTGCCAGTGATAACTTTGAGGAAATCGCCGAAACCATTACGGACTTCCTTGTATGAGCCATATCTCCGTATTACTTCAACCTTCCATTGAGGCACTCAATGTTAAGGAAGATGGGTTCTATGTGGATGGAACCCTGGGACGTGGTGGTCATACCGAGGCGATAGCCAAGCAGTTGACCACAGGCAAAGTTTTAGTCTTTGATCTCGATGAAGAAGCCATTGCTTTAAGCAAAGAACGCTTAGAGCCTTACAACGACAGGATTATTTATGTACACGATAACTATGCAACGATAAAAACGCATGTTTTACAGCACTTTCCAGAAGGACTGGACGGTTTCATCTTCGACCTTGGCGTTTCATCACCTCAATTTGATGAAGGAGGCAGGGG
>DOKQ01000154.1 GCA_003510215.1 Erysipelotrichaceae bacterium | reverse complement strand
AAATCGTCCATCGCTGGAAATGCGAATCGCTGCGCCACTGCGGATAGCATCCTGACCTAGTGGTAGAGTGGATAGTGTTTGGATGAGTTGGTAACGATCACCTTTGTCCACTAGCACAAGCAACTGGGCACTTAACTCCATAAATGCATAAAGCACAGGCAATGTCGGATGGAATGCTATGTGACGTGGACCTTGTTTCAGCTCGGCATCGAAGGTGTGTTTAAGGATTAGTTTGTGATCACTACCGACGGTATAGGTGTGAATCTGATCCAATCCAAGATCGCAAACCACAATTTCCTTTGTATTTGGGTTTGGGGCTACAAAATGAGCTTTTGATCCCTGATTGTACTGAATCTTCTCGAGCAGTTTAAGCCCAAGTTCCGGCTGATAGGTGTAGACATTCACGAATCCGCCATGATAGTTACTTGTATAGATAAGTGAGCGATCCACATCGTAGTGAACATAGCATGGAGGTGCACCGACTTCCGTATGTTTAGCCACAACTTCTCCGTTGATAACAACAGCTAAGCCTCCCTGATCTTGCTCCTTGATCACCGTAAAGATGGTATCTTTGTGAGTGGTCAGGTAGGTTGGATTATCTACATGTGCTATAAGTGTTAATTCATTCTGTGTTTCACTTAGATCAAGCTGATAAATTCCCTGGCTGGATCTTTTTGTGTACGTACCTAAAGTACATTTCATCGTATCCCTTCTTTCTATAGGTATATCATACTAAGATAAAGCGTTGGATGCAATCATTGTACCAATGTTTCAAAGATTTAGTATTTTGTGATACAATGGCACATATGCATGTAGAAAGTAGGGAATTCAATGAAAAAAGTACAATGGTTAATTTTTGATATGGATGGTTTACTTTTGGACACAGAGAGGCTATATCAGCGCTGCTGGGAGGAAGTATTTACTACCTATGGCTATGAGTCCATCACGGAAGAAGAACGCTTAGGCATGGTGGGGATGGGGTTATCTGCCGCTGTCGATTTCTTTACGAAAAAGTTTGGTAGTGAAGAGGTCTATTGGCAGCTTAGAGAATATCGGGAAGAAATTTTCTGGAAGTACATGGATAATCATGGAATTCCGATTAAGGAAGGCGTGATGGATTTACTTCGGTGGGCAAAGCAACAGGGAATTTTTTGTGCGATTGCCTCATCAACCCATAGACAACGAGCATTACAGTTATTGAATCGGACATCCATTTTAGACTATATAGATGATGCAATCTTTGGGGATATGGTTAATCACACAAAACCGGCACCGGATATCTTCTTGCAAGTCATATCAACTCATCAGTTAAAACTGGAAGAAGGGATCATCTTTGAAGATTCACTCAATGGAGTTTTAGCCGCGAATCGAGCTTCTATCGATGTTTGCTGGATTGAAGATCTGGTCGACATCCGTCATCATCCAGAAGTTCAGATTCAATATGCTTTCTCATCACTGAAGGATGTATTGCCACAACTGAAAGAGTGTAATTAAGTGCTTAGGCACTTTTTTCTTGCAACCAAACACGACATTTGATAAGGTAGTAGAATGAAGGCAGGTAAAGTAAATGATAAAATATATCGTAAGTGATGTTGATGAGACACTACTGGATTGTGAGCATCAGATTCCCAAGAATAATATTGAGATGATTCGAAAAGCGATTGATGCGGGTGTACGATTTATTTGTGCGACCGGAAGAGGATTTCATTCCATTGACAATGTCGTTAATGAACTGAATCTACTTGAAGATGATGATGTGACGATTTCGTTTAATGGGGGTGCCATTACTAGAAATAAAGATAAGAAGATTCTTTATTTCCAGGGGTTAGCCTATGAGAAAGTCGAGGAGATTTTTCACTTTGCGAAATCGTATGATGTCTGTATTGAAGTATACAGTATCGAAACCGTCTATACCTATAATCTAAATGAGGATGAGCGTAATCGCATTGAAAAACAGCATATTCCTTATGAAGAGTTTGATGATATTACCATGTTTAAAACCATGCCTATCAGTAAGGTGCTTTTGCAGAAACCAGATATTCCATACCTAAAAGAAGTGGCTTCTGCAATGGGTCCGGTAGCGCAGGGTTTGAGCATCGCTTTTTCATCCGGCCGTTATTGTGAATGTAACGCCGAAAATGTTAGCAAAGGATTGACACTTTCATACTTACTTGAAACCATGGGAGCTACCCTGGATGAAGTTTGTGCTGTTGGCGATAGCAGTAATGATATTTCGATGCTTAAGATAGTCAAACTAAGTGTTGCGGCTGCCAACGCAACCGACGAAGTAAAAGCACTTTGTGATGTAGTAACTGAAAGTGATCACAATCAGGGTGTTTTAGCTGAAGTTATTGAGAAATATATCCTAACCGAAGTGTAATCGTTGTGCATGGATCTTTTGTGCATGTATAATGGTTTGTATATCAAAGGAATTGTAGAGGTACTGGCATGAGTCATTCAAATCACAATCAGAATTTTGACTATCAGCGCTATTATGTACAATCCAATCTGGTGTACTATAACTCTGCGCTTGCTCATATCCTTCTTTTTGTGGTGTATGTCTGGATTGGGCATCCACTGCTTCTTTTAAGCAATGCTCTTGCTCTTGTGGCTGATGTGTTTGCTATCTATCTGAATCGAAAAGCAAGATATGGCTTTGCGGGACTTGTCTTTATTGGATTGATTACCTTACATGCGATAACCAATCTGGTTGTCTTAGGCCTCAATGTTGGGTTTCAGTACTATTTTTTCAATATGGCTGCATTGATCATTTTTACCAACTGGCAATTACGATATAAACTCATCGGAGTGGCCATTCAGTTCATCCTTTTTATCTCAATGGACTTTATGTTACAGCAAACAATACCTATCGTTATTTTAAGTGATATGGCACGCGGATGGTTTCATGCATTTAATGTACTAATGAACATGTTAGCCCTCGGACACTCACCGTTATTTTACATGTCAGCAGCGCAACAGGCACAGCAGGCGTTATCACTTCAAGCAACAACGGATTATCTGACAGGTGTGGCAAATCGCAATGCTACCATGGAATCACTGGAAAAGCACTTATCTGAGAGTCGCAAAAAAATCTATGGTATCGGATTGATTATGGCTGATATTGACCGGTTTAAATCCATCAATGATACCTATGGACATCTTGTGGGAGATGCCATCATTCGATATGTATCGACCTGTTTGTCGGAAAATCTTCGTCAAGAGGATCATCTGGGACGGTATGGTGGTGAAGAGTTCATTATGATTCTGAAGGCAAAAGATACAGAGACGGTTGCAGAGATTGCGGAGCGAATGAGAAGAAAAATTGAAGAAAAGCCAGTCATCATTGATGGACGACCGATTTCTGTAACAGTAAGCTTTGGTGTTGTTTATCAGAAGCCGTATCAAATCGAGTTAAGTGTTGAACAACTCATTGACGAAGTGGATATGATGCTCTATCATTCCAAAACCTCAGGAAGAAACAAAGTTAGTGTAAAGGAAATCTAAAAAGGAGTGAAGGCTCCTTTTTAATATGGTATAATTTCGATGAAATCATCGATTAAAATCACTTTTTATGATATAGAAACAATTTTTAGGAGGAGTACTCATGAGTCAATCACGATCGTTACATCAGGCTTCCATACGCCATCAGACCTATGCTCAATATCTGTTTATATACGCACTGGTGGGTCATGCCATCTTTATGCTTCCTTATATATATAGTGGAAATGCCTTAGTTATGTTTAATAATGCTCTATGCTTTGTGGTGGACATTGTTGCTTTGCGATTGAACCGCAAAGGGAAGACGCATCTGGCCATGGCCATTTTCATGCTTGCCATTACCTATCATACAACTTCAAGTATTTTGGTGTTTGGACTATATACCGGATTGAGCTACTACTACTTAACCATCATTCTCATTACCGTCTTCTCTCCCTTTCGCTGGATGCAGAAGATGGCGGGATTGCTTGTTTTTGGTGCATTAACCCTAATTATGATTCATTATAGCCTAACACATGAACCGATTCTTAGATTAAGTCAACAGGCGACGGTGTTATGGCATTTAGGTCATGGTTTTGCGAATGTATGTGCAGTTGCTTATTCAGCGTACTTCTATTTGCATACCAATGAAACCATGGAGTCCCTTGTGGATGTCATTCAGGATTCCTCCAATCGCAACTATAGTAACCAACAGGAAGGGTATCGATTCATGGAAAAGGAAATGGATCGCTCTTTTCGTGAAGGGATTGGATTTGGGGCGATTTTGATTCAGTTTCCTCAACGTCTTTCAATGAAACAATGGACGGGATGTCGTGAAATGATTCGGGATCAGTTACGTGTTTATGATGAGGTCGAGCGATTTGCAGCGGATCAGGTGCTGGTAGTCTGCACAATCAAAAAAGAAGAAGATTTGCAGGCGATGACAGCGCGAATTTTTGATGTCATGAAAATCAGTTGTGCAAGTGGTGCACAAATGCGCTTTGCTTCCATCTTTGCAACCATCGGTGAAAACTACGAGTCATCTGTGCTGATTGAAAAACTTCTGACACTACTTGAAGAGTCAAAGCAGTCTGGCGAATCCATTGTTTTCCGTCACATCTAGAAAGGAAGATCTATATGAATTTAGTTATTTTGGATGGATACACACTAAACCCTGGAAACCTCAGTTGGGAAAAACTTGAGACGTTTGGGAATCTAACAGTATATCCTCGAACGAAAAAAGATGAAGTGATTGAACGGGCGAAAGAGGCAGACATCATCTTTACCAACAAGACCGTGATTGAAGGGTGGATGCTTGAACAGTTACCTAAGTTAAAATATATCGGTGTCTTCGCGACTGGATACAATGTGGTTGATATAGAAGCTGCACGCAAGCATGGAATTGCAGTGTCCAATGTACCGGGATACTCCACCGCATCCGTTGCTCAACATGTGTTCGCACTACTTTTGGAAATTTCTTCTTCCGTTGGGTTGCATCATCAGCGTGTTCAGGAAGGCAAATGGGAAGAAAGTACGGATTTCTGTTTTTTTGAAAAACCACTATTTGAACTGGCAAACAAAACATTTGGAATTGTCGGTTATGGACAGATTGGAAGACAAACAGCCAAAATTGCCAAGGCTTTTGGTTGTACAGTGATTGCCTACGATCGTGGTCGGAAAAGTCATGACGAAATCGTGACCAAAGTCGATTTGGATGAACTGTTTGCTCAATCGGACATCATATCACTTCATGTTCCATTGTTTGAAGATACATCAAAGATGATTGATGCTACGGCCATTTCGAAAATGAAGGATAATGTGATCCTCATCAATACGTCGCGCGGGGGACTTATCGATGAACCAGCCCTTGAGGAAGCCTTGCTTAACGGGAAGGTTGCGGCAGCTGGACTAGATGTTTTAACCGTTGAACCACCAAAGCCGCATCATCCACTGCTTCATCTTGATAACTGCATTGTCACACCTCACATTGCTTGGGGTCCGTTGGAAGCAAAACTAAGGTTGCTCGACATTGCGGCAGAGAATGTTCAAGCATTTTTACATGGTAAATCCCTTCATCGGGTTGATTGATTGTCAGAAGAAATTCTGACTTTTTTTATCATTTGCACCGATTGTTTGATATACTTGTACAAAGGGGTGATTTCTTTGAAAACCACGTATTCATGGAGCATTAAAGTTCCTATTTTCCGAAACGCGATTGTCTTACGTCAGTTGGCAGTTGCCATCGGACTTCCATTTTCAATTGTTCTTCTATTCTTAGGTTATCATGCCATTGTCAATGAATCACAGGGAAGCTGGTATGGTGTCTACCTCATTCTTGCTTTATTTTTTCTCACTTACCTATTTCTGAAGTGGGTCTATCAGGGAAGTATGACCCTTCACTATGTCATTGATAAGGAAGGGATTATTTGTGAGTTCGATGGAGCGGACGCGTTAAAAAACAAACGTATCAATCAATTGACCGCTTTCTTTGGCTTCTTCACATCATCACCCACAATTATTGGGGTTGCTCTTTTGGCCCACGGATCACAAAGAACGGTTTTACCATGGAAGAAAGTGGTAAAAGTCAAAGAACATTCAATGCAGAAAGCAGTGGAACTTAAGGGCAAGTCCACACACATGATGGTATTTACTTCCAAGGAAGATTATAGGGAGAAGAGTCAGTTTATCGATTCATGTATCAAACGTTACAGTAAAGTGAAATAAAGGAGGATTTATGCGAAAAATCAATGAGAATTTCTTATGGGGCGGTGCTGTTGCAGCCCACCAATGTGAAGGTGCTTTTGATCTTGGAGGCAAAGGACCGAATGTATCAGATATTATGACAGCCGGCACTCATCAGAAACCAAGAGAGATTACCGATGGAATCAAGGATGGGAAGTATTATCCAAATCACGAAGCGATCGATTTTTATCATAAGCATCCGGAGGATATCAAATTATTTGCGGAAATGGGATTCAAGGCATTCCGCACATCCATTAACTGGTCACGTATCTTCCCTAAGGGAGATGAGGAGTTACCTAATGAGGAAGGGCTAGCCTTTTATGATCGTCTGTTCGATGAACTGTTAGCCCATGGGATTGAGCCGGTGATCACATTATCCCACTTTGAAATGCCCTATCATCTTGTCAAAGAATATGGTGGGTTCGCGAATCGAAAGGTCATCGCGTTTTTCGTTCGATATGCCAAGGCAGTGATTACGCGTTTTCAGCACAAAGTCAAATACTGGATGACGTTCAATGAGATTAACAATCAGGCCGATGCTCAGATGGATTTATTTCCATTTACCTGTTCGGGTATTTTGTTTAAAGATACTGACAATCGTGAGCAAATCATGTATCAGGCAGTGCACTATGAACTTGTGGCGAGTGCTGAAGTCGTTAAATTTGCCAAAGAACTGAACCCTCAGCTTCAAATGGGGTGTATGCTTGCCATGGTTCCTATCTATCCGTTTTCCTGTTCACCGGAAGATATCATGCTTGCCACAGAAACAATGAATCGACGTTGGCATTTTGGGGATGTTTTTGTTTTTGGTGAGTACAATGAAGTTAGCAAAACATGGTGGGAAAAGAAGGGAATCGAACTGGATATCACTGAAGAAGATTTACAGATTCTTAAAGAAGGAACGGTGGATTATATTGGATTGAGTTACTATATGTCTGCCGTTGTGAAGCATGATGCCACGGATGAAGAAATTCTGCATCCGGCCTTTGGGTTTGTCAAAAACCCTACCATTGAAGTATCCGACTGGGGTTGGGCAATTGATCCTGTAGGGCTGAGAATAACACTTAACTGGTTACATCAGCGTTATCGTAAACCATGTTTTATTGTTGAAAATGGCCTTGGGGCCTATGACCAGGCGAATGATCAGGGTTTGATTGAAGATGACTATCGGATAAACTATCTGAAAGCTCATATCGAGCAGATGAAACTTGCCATCATGGAAGATGGTGTTGATGTTTTAGGTTATACAGTTTGGGGTTGCATTGATGTCATCTCCTTTGGTACCGGAGAAATGGAAAAGCGCTATGGCTTTATTCATGTCGATAAGGACAATCAGGGTAAAGGTACCATGAAACGTTCAAAGAAGAAATCGTTTGACTGGTATAAAAAAGTCATTGAAACCAATGGAGACGTTTTGTAAAAAAACGGACACATCGATTAAAAGGAAGGTAGGTAGTTGAGTCGAATCGGCTCACTATCTACTTTTTTTCGTCTTAAGGTGTAAAAACGAGGATACATCGACTATACTATTAGTAATGAGTGGGAGGGTTACCATGAAATTTCTACATACCGCCGATTGGCATCTTGGGAAAATCATTTATCAGCGAAGTATGATTGACGATCAGCGAATCATGCTCAATCAACTTAAAAACATTCTGTTACAACATCACGTGGACGTGCTTCTTGTGGCAGGGGATATCTATGATCGAAGCATTCCTACGGTAGATGCAGTTGAGCTTTTGGACGAGTTTCTATTTGATATCGTCGAGAACCATCACATAAACGTTGTTATGATCTCCGGAAATCACGATCATGCGGACCGTTTGGGTTTTGCTTCAAGGCTCTTATTGAATCGGGGCCTTTCGATTATTACCCAAATTGAAGTGCCCTTAAGGAAACTGACGTTTCAAGATGAGTTTGGAGAAATCAACCTGTATGGTTGCCCATTTTTTAAACCTGTCGATGTACGAAATCTCGGATTTGAGGACGTTCGACATTTTGATGAAGGGATGGGTCTCTTGATGGAACACACCGACATCGATGAGTCTGTAAGAAATCTACTTATGACCCATCATTTTATCAGTTCAAACTCTGAGGTGATTCAAAGTGAATCCGAAATGCCACTTTCTGTCGGTGGGAGTGATCAGATTGGATATAATCACTTTATCCCATTTGACTATGTAGCCCTGGGACATCTTCATGCACCTCAAAAAATAGGTTTACCATCCATTCGTTATAGTGGTTCGCTACTTAAATATTCAGTAGATGAAGCAAAGCAACATAAAGGTTGTATGCTTATTGAGATGAAGGAAAAGGGAAATCTGACACAAACGTTTATTCCACTGTTACCACATCGAGATATTCGATGGATTGAAGGGATGTTTGACGACATCTGTAAAAACCCTATAGGCAATACAGAGGATTATGTAGCTATCCGTCTTTTGGATACCTATTATATTGATTCAGCTCTTCAGATAGTTAGAAGTGTTTATCCCAATGCTTTAACGCTTGAATACAAACAGAATCAGACAGATATATACTCCACATCAATTCCACACATCGACGTTGGAAGCAAAAGTGATCTCGAATTGTTTGAAGAATTTTATCAGTTTATCCAAAGTGAACAACTGGAGGATTCGTTAAAGGACTTGTTTGTGGACATGTTAAAGGAAGTGAGTAATCGAAATCATGAAGCCCATTGAACTAACTATGCAGGCCTTTGGCCCTTACATTGAAAAAACCATACTTGATTTTGATCGAGTCCATCAGGACGGCCTGTTCCTCATTACCGGCCCAACAGGGTCAGGAAAGACCACACTTTTTGATGCCATCAGTTTTGCGCTTTATGGTACAGCAAGTGGATCAACCCGTTCATCAGACAACTTTCGAAGTGACTTTGCACCTGACAGTTTGGACACCTATGTTTCCTACACGTTTGAATATGCAGGGAAAATCATTCGGATTCAGCGGTCACCTCGTTACTTCAAAGAGGGGTTGAAAACTCCAAGGGCACATACAGTGTCGATGTTTGTGGATGGGGTGGAAATATCAGGGGTATCTGAAGTGAAAGAGAAGGTGGATCAGATGATTGGCCTGGACGAAAATCAGTTTCGTCAAATTGTGATGATTGCCCAGGGAGAGTTTACCAGACTGATTTTTGCCAACAGCAAGGAAAAGGAAGAAATTTTCCGCAAGATATTTAATACGATATCCTTCAAGCAAATGACTGATTATCTATCTGAAAAAGCGAAGGGTATTCGCAAAGATGTTGAGCGCTATCAGACACAATCACAAACGATAGTTGACGGATTTAAATTTCACCCCAAAAAAGACATCCCGGATGTTTCTTCTATGCACCCCGACAATCTGATGGATTTTTTGAAGGAGAATCAGCAGATATATCAGCATGAATTAGAAGAGGCTGTTGAGCAATTGGAGGTCATGGAAAAACGCATCCGAGAAGATCGAGATCTTGTGGATACCAAAAAGAGGCAAAAGGAGATGAAAGAGGAGTTGCATCTGAAAGTATCTCAGTTTGAGCAGCTTTCAAAACAACAAAGTGAGATGGATCATAAGAAAGAACTGATTGAAGCGGGTCAGCGGTATCACATGTGCCTTGCGGATTATCAGGCAACTCAAATCAATGAGCAGCGTATCAAACAAACACATCAGGCGATAGTAAAATCAGAGACAGAAGCTGAGCAATTAGCTGAAATAATGGCTGATTTCACGTTGAGGTATGAGCAGTTTCAATCATCGTATCAGCATCTTGACAGTTTGCAGCATCAGATCAACTCAAATAACTTACTTCTTGATAAACTTGCACGAAAGCATCGCTATCAGCTCGAAATTGATACTTGGATAAATCAGAAAAAAGCTCAGGAGATTCAGATTTCAAAGAAGCAGCAGGAAATCACTGACATCGCACAAAAGTTAATTAGCAAACAAGAGGTTATCCAGCAGGAACATGACTGGCTATCTACACAATCACAGCTTCGCCTAGATGAGTCGAAAGTTGAACAGTCAATCAAAGACTGGCAAGCAATACGAACCTTGACTAAGTCTCTTTGTGAGCTTGTTGAACAGGAAAAAGAACTGAAGCAATCGTTTCTTCTGGCAGATGAGGACGTAAGGCAAGCACAGATTCATCTTGCCAATACACAGTCACAGTTCTATCAGTCCACGGTCGGTGAGTTGGCTCAGTCACTTCAGGAAAATACACCCTGTCCTGTGTGTGGTTCTCTTGATCATCCGCAGAAAGCAGAGTTAACAGAACATCACATCAGCGAACAGATGCTTCAAAGCCTAGCGGATGAATGTAAATTGAAAGAAGATGTCATGAAGAAAAAGCATGCGCACTTAGTTTTGGTACAGTCTACGATGGATGCGAAGCAATCACAAATCGAGTCTATGGGTTTCGTCTGTGATTCAAATCTGAACTGCCTGGATGAGGTGAATCAGAAGTTGCATCAACTTAAAGATATGCAAGCAGATATCTTGTCGCAATTAGCGAGTGTGAAAAAGCAGTTTGATTCGATTGCTCAAGCGAAAAAGGAAGTCATTGAACTAAGTGAATTGAGCAAAAATCTTAGTGATGAAATTACGTCATTAAAAGATAAGATGCAAACAATTCAAACGTCCATCATTTCAAATCAGAAACTCATTGAATCTTTGGATATTGTTTGGCCAAAGGACATCGGTTCAATGGAACAACTGATGGAAAGTCAACGTAATTTGACATCACGAGTAAAACAACTGACTGATCAATTTGAAGAGTTGCATCGTGAAAAACAAGCCATCGAGCTACAGCAATCATCCGTAAGTGGATCACTTGCCACCCTCAAGGAGTCTATAAAGGACCTATATATTTCAAAAGAGATGCTTGAAAAACAACTGCATTCAACCTTGGTTGAACACAATTTTGACAGTGTGCATCAGTTTTTATCGGCTAAAGTTGAGCGAGAGGCATTGCACAGCTATCAGTTGCAAGTGCAGCAGTATCAGAAGGAATGGACTGTGTTGAAACATGTCATTGAAGGACTAAAAAGTCAGCTTGAAGGTGTGGATGTATTTGATTACGACGAGGTAAAAAGTGCTTTTGATGTGTTGGAAGCACAGGTCAAGCAACACAGTGCGTTTGTGACCTCAAGTAAACATGTGGTTTCACTTAATGAATCCATGATTCAACGACTGACTGTCAATAACCGAAAGTTGAAAAAAGAGTCAGAGTATCTTCGTCAACTGGAACATCTAAGAGATATGGCCAGCGGGAAGAATGCCAAGCGGATTTCATTTGAACGATTTGTTCTCATTCATTATTTTCAATCAATTATTGTCGCTGCCAATGCCCGATTAACCAAAATGACGGATGGTCGATATCGTCTGTTAACCAAAGAGACAGATCTAAAAGGAGCTGCACAGCGTGGTTTGGATTTGGATGTTTTTGACACAATGAGTGGGAAAGCCCGAGATATCAAGACCCTTTCCGGAGGTGAATCATTCAAAGCAGCATTGTCCTTGGCTCTTGGGTGTAGTGATGTGATTGTCAATAGTGCCGGTGGTATCCATATGAACACATTGTTTATTGATGAGGGTTTTGGTTCTTTAGATCCGGAATCTTTGGATCAGGCACTGAAGACGTTGATTGATCTTCGCTATGATGATAAAATTATTGGGATTATCTCCCATGTATCTGCTTTAAAAGAGCAGATTGACACGAAAGTAATGATTGAGAAGTTGGATATCGGAAGTCGTATCCGAATAGTTACGGGATAGAAGGTGTAATATGCAAGAATATATCATCCTCGCAATTGCGGTCATTTGCGTATTATTAGGTGTCATTGTCATCTGGCTTTTTGCTAAGGTGTCGCGTCAGACCATCCTGATTGAATCCATGATTCAGCAGGAACGGAGTTTTAAAGGTGAAGTTTCTACCTTATTAAAGGAAAATCGTATGGAAACTCACAATCAGTTATCAACGTTTCAGTTAATGGTTTCAAAAAGTGTCCATGAAAATCAGTTGCTTCAGGCAGACAAGTTTGATCGCCTGATTCATTCGATGAGTCAGTCGATGGAAGTGATGGCGTCAAGCAATGAGAAGAAACTCGAAGAGATGCGTGTTGTGGTGGATGAAAAGCTCCAACAGTCGGTTACCTCACGATTTAATGAGTCGTTTGCTTCAATCAGTGATCGGTTGGACCGTGTCCAACAGGGATTGGGAGAAATGCAGAATTTGGCAACAGGGGTGGGTGACCTAAAAAAAGTATTGACCAATGTGAAGTCGCGGGGTATTCTTGGAGAGCTTCAGTTAATGTCGATCTTAGAGCAGGTCCTTGCTCCATCACAATATATATTAAATGCGCCTGTAATCCCCAATGGATCACAAAGAGTGGAAGTGGCCATTTTACTTCCTGGTCAGCAGGATATTCCCGTATTACTTCCCATCGATTCGAAGTTTCCGGTGGAAGATTATCAGCGATATCTTGATGCGCTGGAGCAACAGGAGGATGTGGCTGCTGCGAAAAAACGGTTTGAGTCGGTGGTTAAAAAGTGTGCTCAGGATATTTCATTGAAATACATTCAACCTCCGCATACTACTGATTTTGCGATCATGTTTGTTCCGGTTGAAGGGATTTATGCTCAGATCATCCAGTCGCCTGAGCTTTTTGATGTGCTTTTAAACAAATACAAAATCTCAGTTGTGGGTCCAAGCAATCTTGTGGCATTTTTAAGCAGTCTTCAGATGGGATTCAGAACTTTAGCAATTGAAAAACGTACAAGTGAAGTATGGGAGCTTCTAGCTACCATCAAAACGGAGTTTACGAAGTTTAAGTTGATTATTGAAAAGACACAAAAGAAACTGCAGGAAGCAAGTTCTGTCATGGATGATGCGAGCAAGCGGACACGGGTGATTTCACGAAAGTTAAATCAGGTGCAGTTATTGGATCATCAGGTGGAATCATTTGATGCTGAGGAAGTCTTGTATGAAGATTAAACTGGTAATCGTGATGGCCTTGTGGGGGAGTCTGGGTGTTTTTTCAAGATCCATTGAGCTTTCCTCCGTGGCGATGTCATTTTATCGAGCTATGTTTGCTTTGCCCATTCTACTTTTTGCCATGAAACGGCAGAAAGTGACGCTTGCATCCTTGTGGGTCAAGCAAATGATTCCGATGGCTGTGAGTGGTGTTCTGATTGGTGGTGCCTGGGTACTGTTTTTTGTGGGATTTCGGTTAACCAGTGTTGCCAATGTTACGTTGCTTTACAATTTGTGTCCAATGTACGTCATGCTGTTATCTCCTTGGGTATTAAAAGCGAAGAATCGATGGATTCAATGGGTGACCATCTTGGTTTCTTTTGTTGGGATGATTATGATTGTCTTTCAGTCGCTAAGCTTACCTGACTCTGAAGGTCTTGGGTTATTTGTGGCTACGTTGTCCGGGTTTATGTATGCTGTCATCGTTTTAATCAACCGAAAGTACTCGGTTGACTTTCCAGGGGTTTCTGTCGCTTTTGTTCAGCTTGTTTTCGCCGGACTGGTTTTATTACCTCTGGTTTTATTTCAAAGAGAATCACTGGGTTCAATCAACTCGGTTATTTCGTTGATCCTTTTGGGAGTGGTTCATACAGGTATTGCGTATATTTGGTATTTCGATAGTTATAAAGTGTTTAATGCGGCAACGATTGCTCAGGTAACCTATCTTGATCCCTTATTTTCCATTATTTTTGCGTATTTTATTGCGTTTGAGCCGTTAAGTTTGGTTCAGATGTTTGGTGGGATTCTCATTCTTGGAAGTTCGTTTGTTGGACTTCGGTTAAAACAGGTGTAATGTGAATAAATTATTCATCAAATTAGCGAAAAACATAATGATTGATGACTAGAATATCTATATAGTATGCATAACATATGGCAAAATGCATACAAGTAGTTAGTTAATCATATGAAACACTAAATATTCGCATTTTTACCGTAAAATGTGCAAAAAAGTGAGAATAAATTATTCTATTTGTTTTTTTATATGCTATAATGTGTTTGTCTTGAAAGAGATACATGGGAAATCGGGAGTGTGTGGGGACACGGCTTCAGCCGCAAGTAACATTGGGTGAGATTCACATAAACAAAAAACCGGTTTCCCGGTTTTTTGTTATCTTTACATTCGTTATTTTTTTTCAATATCATCGATGACTGCTTTAAATTGTGGAAGATGGGCTTTGTGAGCCACAAGCATTTCGTCAAGAATGAGTTTCCCTAGTTTTTCACTTTGAACCAGTGGGTTGATCACCATGGCAACCAGTGCATCTTCGTATTTTCCGCTGATCGCTGCTTTTGCTGCCTGCTTCTCAAATGCTTTGATTTGCTGGATTATACCTTCAGCAGCGGCAGGAAGCGGTTTGGTTGAAATGGGTCGAGGACCTTCTTTTGTGATAACACATGATACCTCGACTGCTTCATCATAGCGCAAAGAGTCAATGGCTCCACGATTGCGTGTATTTACGACTTGAATATCTTTGGTGTCGTTGACAATGGAAGCAATAAGGTTGCATGCCGCATCACTGTAATAAGCTCCACCGCGTAACTGTAGCTCAGGTGGTTTGACGTCCAGGGTTACATCCACATACTTTTTGAAAAGTTCTTCTTCGACTCCCTTAACAATCGTGCCACGGCTTGTACCTTCTTTTAGCTCTTCATTCTGATGATCTAGCATCTGATCTTTTTGGAAGTAATACCGATGATAGGAACAGGGGATTACATTCATTCCGGCAAGAAATTCAGGACTCCATGGAAGATCGTGTACATTTTTCATATTGATTGAACTACTTTGCTTAATCATCTTGTCCATGACTTCATCTTTGATACTTTGGCCATCCAGATAGACATCTGTACCAAAGACCATGTGATTTAAACCTGCAAAATCAATTCTGATTCGTGATTTTTCTACATCAAGCATGTTAGCAACACCCATTTCCATGCCAAAAGGAAGATTGCATACACCAATAAATCGTTCCCAGCCACTGTATCTTAAGACAGCTTCTGTAAGTAGTCCAGCTGGATTGGCAAAATTAACAATCCATGCGTTGGGTGCAAGTTCTTTGGCATCTTCGATAATGTCTAAGATGACTGGAATCGTTCTAAATGCTTTGAACAGTCCACCAGGTCCGTTGGTCTCTTGTCCCAAAATGCCATACTTGGCAGGAATCATCTCGTCCAATACGCGTGCATCGAGTGATCCCACTCGAAATTGAGTTGTAATAAAGTCGGCATCTTTGAGTGCTTCTTTCCGATTCAGTGTGGCATAGATCTGAATATCCAATCCGGCTTTTTTAACCATTCGTTTGGCCAGAGCTGTAATAATTTCCAGTTTTTCCTTACCTTCTTCGACATCGACCAGCCAAATTTCTTTGATTGGTAGTATATCCTTACGTTTAATAAATCCTTCAATGAGTTCCGGTGTGTAACTGGATCCACCTCCGATAGTGACAATTTTTAGTTGCTTGTTCATGATATCCTCCTTTTTGTTTTATTATAACAAACGCTTCGTATGAAAACTACTTTAATGAATAATTTATAGGCATAAATTAAAAAGAATGTTACAAATATGTTAAATCAGGGTTTACAAACATAAAATTAATAGATATAATCATAAATGAAAGAGGTACCAATAAATATATAAATATTGGTATCCATATTTTTGAAGGTGGATGTAAGCGATTCCATATTCAGAACTTTCACGATCACTTGAGAGCTCCAAGTGAAATAATGCTAAAAGGAAAGAAACAGGAGGATATTATGCAAGGAATTTTAGTTATTTTGGAAGAGAAATTTGTTCCAATTGCGGCAAAAATTGGTGGTCAGAAGCATTTGGTTGCGATTCGTGACGCATTTGCCGGGTTAATGCCTTTAGTTTTAGTCGGTGCATTCGCAGTCTTATTAAACAACGTCTTCTTTGTCCCTTGGTCACTATTGGCTGGTTACATCGGAGGAGAACATCCATTCATCGTTTGGGCTAACTCAAATGTGGCTCCATTGTTCAGTTTGATGGAAAGTGGTACATTTTCAATTTTAGCATTAGCACTTGTATTCTCATTGGGTTACAATCGTGCAGCAGTAGAAAACAAAGATACATTATCAACAGGGTTGATTAATGTTTCAGCATTTATTCTATTAGGTGCACTTTCACGCAATAATCCGGATGTTGCAAGCTGGGTTGGAAACTTTCTGGCAGCACAAGGGATTTTCATTGCTTTGGTTGTTGGTTTGATTACTCCTGAAGTCTACTTTGCGATTGTTCGCAAAAACTGGGTCATAAAAATGCCGGACACTGTACCTCCAGCTGTTGCTCGTGGGTTCTCTGCCGTGATTCCTGGTTTTATTGCTGTCTTCGTTTGGGCAGTTGTCGGTTATTTCTTCAATGTTGCTGCGGGTATGAGTATCTTCACTTGGTTTGAAACTAACATCTCATCGGCTCTGATGGCGATGGGTCAAAACATCTTCGCTATTCTAGCAGTTTCAACATTAATTCCGCTATTCTGGTTCTTCGGATTGCACGGTGCTAATATCCTTGAAGCCTTTATGTCTCCGATCTATGGAACTTTGGGTCTTCAGAATATTGATTT